>JBBSQG010000160.1:0-6909 GCA_038258125.1 Solirubrobacterales bacterium | reverse complement strand
GCGGCCGCCGTCTCGCTGGCCCGTCCCGAGGCCGTCGTGGCGGTGCCGGTCGAGCGCGCGTCGGTGATGCTCGTGACCGACACCTCGGGCTCGATGGCGGCCACCGATGTCGCGCCGACGCGCCTGGACGCCGTCCGCGGCGCGGTCGCCAGCTTCCTCGGCGACGTGCCGAGCGAACTGCTCGTCGGCTTTCAGTCCTACGCCACCGGCACGCGCGCGTCGATCGCCCCGTCGGCGTCGCGCGATCCGGTCCGCCGCGCGCTCGATGCGCTCTCCGCCCAGGGCGGGACGGCGACCGGTGACGCGCTCGCGACCGCCCTCGACCAGCTTCAGGCGCGCCGCGGCAGGGACGGCCGCTCTGCCCCGGCAGCGATCGTGCTGCTGTCAGATGGGGCGACGACGGCCGGCAGCGACCCGCTCGCCGCCGCCGACCGCGCCCGCCGGCTGGGGATCGCGATCTACACGGTCGCGCTCGGCACTGCGGGCGGCGTCGTGACCGACGAGCGCTCAGGGCAGGCGATCTCCGTCCCGCCCGATCCGGCGACGCTGCGCGCGATCGCCCAGCGCTCGGGCGGCGAGGCCTTCGAGGTCGCCGACGGCGACGCACTCGACGACGTCTACGAGCGGCTGGGCTCGCGCATCGGCACGCGCTCCGAGCGCCGTCAGATCAGCTCGGCGTTCGCCGGCGGCGCACTGGCGCTGCTGCTCGGCGGGCTGGCCGGAGGGGTGCGCTGGCGGCCCCGTCTGCCGTGACGCTCAGCGCATTCTCAGCTTCGCCCGACGCCGCTCCCAGCCCCAACGCCGATCTTCCCTGCAAGCCGGACACCGATCAGGAGGAACCAACCATGCCCAGCCCGTCCCGCAAGACACTCACCGCGATCGCCACCGTCTCGGCGCTCGCCGCCGGCGGCGCCGCACTCGCCGGCGCGGCCACGAACACGACGCCGTCCGCCCCGTCGTCCTCGTCGTCCTCGACCGAGCGCCCGCAGCGGCCGCCGCAGAAGGCCCTGACCGGCGACACCGCCGACAAGGTCAAGGCCGCAGCGCTGAAGAAGGTCCCCGGCGCGACGGTTCTGCGCACCGCGAAGGGCGGGCCCTCGGGCGCGGCCTACCACGCCCAGGTGCGCAAGTCCGACGGCACCAAGGTCACCGTGCTCGTCAACTCCGCCTTCGAGGCAACATCCGTGCACGCGCGTCCGGCCGGCGGTCGCGGAGGGCCGGGCGGCCGCGGTCACGGTCCCGGTGGTCCACGCGGTGGGCAGACCGCGCTGACCGGCGACACGGCGGCGAAGGTCAAGGCCGCCGCGCTGGCGAAGGTGCCCGGCGCCACCGTCCTGCGCACCGAGAAGGGCGGCCACGGCTCGACCTACCACGCGCACGTGCGCAAGTCCGACGGCAGCGAGGTCGTCGTGCTCATCAACTCCGACTTCGAGGCGACCGCTGTGGAGGAGATGCCCAAGCACCCGTAGCGAACATCTGACATCGACGCCTGACGAGGGGCCCGGCACCCGCCGGGCCCCTGGCATGCGGCGATGACGGATCGAGACCGAGCGCGGGTTGCTCCGTCACAGCTGCATGGCATGCGTGCAGGAATGGCGAAGCGCGGCGACGGCGGGCGCGATCCGTCATATCTGCACGCGCGCCGGGCCGGCGATCTGCGCGCGCCGGCGCGGGACCCGACGGCGTGTGCTCAGCGGCGACCGGCGCGGACGCGCGGGATCATCCGCACCGCGACGCGCGCGGGCCGTGCCGGGGAGGCGAGCGAGAGGAAGTCGCGCAGCGGCGCGGCGTGGCGGCAGAACGGGCAGTCCAGCCGGACCGTGAGCTTCACGGCGCGACCGCCGAGCGAGACGGGTGCATCGCACGCCGGGCAGGCCAGCGTGGCCGGACCCAGCCGCCATCGCCGGGAGGCCTCGCGCGGCTCATAGGCACCGGACCGCGCCGAGACCGGTTGCGGGCGGGCAGGGTCCGAGCCGTCGATGCCGCGCGCGAACGCCATCGATCGAGTCTACGGAGGGCCGGCCCGAGCTCGACGCCGGCGCCAGTTCCGAACGTCATGGCGGGACATGAGGCTTTGTATCCCGGTGGCTGAGTCGAACAACCCATCGAATTTCACCGGTCGGTCAAGCCGCCGCACAGCGCCGAAGTACCCTCGACCGAGCATGAGCTCCGTCACCCTCCTCGACACACCCAGCCGCACCTACGCCGACGACGAAGCGCTGCTCGGCGGCATCCTCGACGAGGTCATCTGCGCCGTCGAGGGCCCCGACGCACTCGCCCTGCACCGCCGCGCGATCGAGCTCGGCGAGCGCTCGCGCAGCGGCGACAGCGCGGCAGCCGACGAACTCGCCCAGCTCGTCGCCGATCTCGAGCTCACCGACATCGTCCTGCTGGTCCGGATGCTGACGCGCTGGTTTCTGCTCATGAACCTCGCCGAGGACCTCGACCGCGTGCGCCGCATCCGGCGCCTCGACGAGGGCCCCGGCCCGCGCCGCGGGTCGCTGCACGCCGCCGTCGCGCAGCTCGCCGCCGACGGCACGAGTGCCGAGGAGCTGCGCGAGACGCTCGCCGCCGCCGAGGTCCGCCTCGTCCTCACCGCCCACCCGACCGAGGCCCGCCGGCGCACGACGGTCTCCAAGCTGGCGCGGATCTTCGCGCTGCTGCGCGAGCTCGACGAGCACCGTCCGACGCGCATCCGCCAGGAGCACCTGCGCCGCCAGATCGCCGCCGCCGTGCAGGAGATGTGGGTCTCCGACGAGCTGCGCGCCGTGACGACGACCGTGCTCGACGAGGTCAAGGCCGGGCTCATCTACTTCACCTCGACGCTCGCCGAGGTCGTTCCCGAGATCTACCGCGACCTCGAGGCGACGGTCCGTGCGACCTACCCCGACCACGACATCCCGGTCCCGCCGCTGCTGAGCTTCGGCTCCTGGATCGGCGGCGACCGCGACGGCAACCCGAACGTCACGCCGAGCATGAGCGCCGCCGCGCTGAGGCTCATGAAGGACGCCTGCCTGCGCCAGCACCAGGAGCGGCTCACCGCGCTGGCGGGCCGCATCACGCTCTCCTCGCGCGTCGCCGGCGAGCCGGCCGAGCTGACCGCGCTGCTCGAGTCGCTCGAGCAGCGCTTCCCCGACATCGCCGCCGAGGCGCGCGAGCGCGCCCCCGAGGAGCCCTACCGGCGCCTGTTCAAGCTGATCGCCGCGCGCACCCGCGCGACCCGCAAGGGCAAGGCGTCGGGCTACGCGCGCCCGGCCGAGCTGCTGGGCGACCTGCGCGTCGCCGAGCACGCGCTGCGCGAGCAGCAGGCGGCCTTCGTCGCCGAGGACGCGCTGCGCGACGTCATCCGCCAGGTCGAGGTGTTCGGCTTTCACTTCGCGCTGCTCGACGTGCGCGAGAACGCCGACGTCCACCGCGCCGCGATCGCCGAGATCCTCGGCAACCTCCGCGTGCAGCCCGACTACGCCGGGCTGCCCGACGCCGACAAGATCGCCATCCTGACGCGCGAGATCGCCGACCGCCGGCCGCTGATCCCGCTCGACATCAGCGGCTTCAGCGCCTCCACGCGCGAGGTCGTCGAGACGTTCCGCACGATGTACGACCTGCTGCACGGGCCCCCCCCCGGCGCGATCGGCTCCTACATCATCTCCAACACGACCGGCCCGGCAGACCTGCTCGAGGTGCTGCTGCTCATGAAGGAGGTCGGCCTGACGCGGGCCGGCGGAGGCGACGCGCAGCTGCGCATCGTGCCGCTGTTCGAGTCCGGCGAGACACTCACCCAGTCCGCCCAGACGATCCGCACGCTGCTGCAGACGCCCGTCTACCGGACGGCGCTGGACGCGGTCGGCGAGCAGGAGATCATGGTCGGCTACTCAGACTCCAACAAGGACGTCGGCTACGTCGCATCGGGCTGGCACGTCTACCGCGCGCAGCTGGAGATGGCCGCGGTCATGCGCGAGCACGGCGTCACGTGGCAGTTCTTCCACGGTCGCGGCGGTGCCGTCGGACGCGGCGGCGGGCCGAGCTACACCGCGATCCGCGCCCAGCCGCCGGGCACCGTCGCCGGCCGCCTGAAGGTCACCGAGCAGGGCGAGATGCTGTCGGCGAAGTTCTCGCTCGCCGAGATCGCCCACCGCGAGCTGGAGCTGTCGACGAGCGCCGCGCTCGTCAGCACGCTCGATCACTCGGCCGACCGCGAACCGGAGCGGCTGCAGCGCTTCGAGGTCGTCATGGCGCAGATGGCCGAGGTCTCGACCGCCTCCTACCGCGAGCTCGTCTACGGCGACGCGGACTTCGCCGACTTCTTCCACGCCGCCACGCCGGTGCGCGAGGTTTCGCGCCTGCAGCTCGGCTCGCGCCCCGCCAAGCGGCGCGCCACGATGCGCATCGAGGACTTCCGGGCGATCCCGTGGGTCTTCTCCTGGACGCAGGCGCGCGCGGTGCTGCCGGCCTGGTTCGGGCTCGGCACGGCGCTGCAGACCGCCCGCGAGGCGCACGGCGTGCAGTTGCTGCGCGAGATGGAGCGCGACTGGCCGTTCTTCGCGGCGCTCATCTCCAACGCCGAGATGGCGTGCGTGAAGGCCGACCTCGACATCGCGCGCCGCTACGCCGAGCTGTGCGCCGACGACGCGATCCGCGACCGCATCTGGCACCGCATCGAGGACGAGTTCCAGCGCACGCTGCGCGAGCTGGGCGCCGTGCGCGACGAGCAGCAGCTGCTCGACCGCGAGCCGATCCTGCAGCGCGCGCTCGCCCGCCGCAACCCGTTCGTCGACCCGATGTCGTTCGTCCAGCTCGAGCTGCTGCGGCGGCTCCGCGCGCCCGGCGGCGACCCCGACGACCCCGAGCTCGTGCGCGCGAGCCTGCTGGCGATCAACGGCATCGCGGGCGGCCTGCGCAACACCGGATGACGCACGTCTACGTCAGCGGGCATCGCAATCCCGATACGGATTCGATCGCGTCGGCGATCGGCTATGCCGAGCTCAAGAACCGGCTCGACAGCGGCGCGACGAAGTACGTCCCGGTCCGCCTCGGCGTCGTCAATGCCCAGACCGAGTGGCTGCTGCAGCGCAGCGGCGCGCCGCTGCCGGTCCATCTCCCCCACGTCTACCTGCGCGTGCGCGACCTCATGCGCACGACCTTCCCCGTCGCCCAGCGTGGCGACCCGGTGCGCACCGTCGGCCTGCAGATGGCGTCGGCCGGAATGGATCTCGTCCCGGTCGTCGACGAGCACGGCGTCCTGTCGGGCCTGCTGACCGAGCGCGGCCTCGCGCGGCGCTACATCCGCGAGTCGCGCGAGGCGTCGCGGCTGGATGTCGCGACCCCCGTCGGCTCGATCGTCGACGTGCTCGGCGGCGAGCTGCACGCCGGCGACCCGAGCGTCGAGATCAAGGGCCGCGTCTGGGTGCAGGCGATGCACTCGACCGCCAACAGCAGGGTCCAGGCAGGCGATGTCGTCGTGATCGGCGACCGACCCGAGGGCACGCGCAACACGCTGGAGCGGAGCATCGCGCTGCTCGTGCTGAGCAATGCGACACAGCCGACGAGCGAGGTGCTCGAGCTCGCCGCCGACCACGGCACGTGCGTCGTGACGTCGCCGCTGGACTCCTACGTCACCAGCCGCATGGTCACGCTGTCAGAGCCCTGTCGCGCACTCGCCGAGGCCGACCCGCTGACCGTCGGTGCCGACGACCTCGTGCGCGACATCGCCGACCAGATCAAGGATGTCCACTACCGCGCCGTCGTCGCCGTCGACCGCGACGGCAAGCCGATCGGCATCGTCACCCGGGCCGACCTCGTCAACCCCAGCCCGCGCCGCGTGCTGCTCGTCGACCACGGCGAGCGCGCGCAGAGCGTGCCCGGCATCGAGGAGGCCGAGATCGTCGAGATCCTCGACCACCACCACATCGGCTCGATCGAGACGAAGCTGCCGGTGACGGCGATCTTCGACCCCGTCGGCTCGACCGCGACGCTCGTCGTCGAGCGCTTCCGCCAGGCCGGCGCCGAGCCGGCCGCGCCGACTGCGACGATGCTGCTCGGCGCGATCGTCTCCGACACGGTGCTGCTGACCTCGCCGACGACGACCGAACGCGACCGGATCGCGACCGCCTACCTCGAGTGGCTGCTGTCGCTCGACGCGCAGGAGTTCGGGCGCGAGATGTTCGAAGACAGCTCCGACGTCGCCGAGGTGTCGGCCTCAGACCTCGTGCGGCGCGACCTCAAGGAGTACGAGCTCGACAACGGCAAGACGCTCACGGTGGCGCAGATCGAGACGGTCGGGCGAGCGGTCTTCGAGCGCGGCGGCGAGCTGCGCGACGCGGCCGAGCGGCGCCGTGCGCGCCACGGAGACGTGCTCTTCGCGGTCATGCTGACCGACATCCTCGCCCAGCACACGCGCCTGCTGGTGACCGGCAACGAGGCGATCGCCGAGCGCGCGTTCGACCAGCCGGTCGTCGCCGGCGCGATCGAGCTGCCGGGCGTGATGAGCCGCAAGAAGCAGGTCGCTCCGGGCTTGCTGGCCGCCGCCAGCGGCTGACCTCTGGCGGCGGCTGGGCACGCCGCGAGGTGCATTAGTCTCGGGGCGGGATGACGGACGCCGAGGCGAACTTCGTGGTTGCGCGCAACCCCGAGCCCGAGAGCACGCTGCCGTTCCTGATCCGCCTGCCGCTGGAGGGCGGGATCCTGCTCAAGGCCCGTGAGCGCTGGCCCGCGACGGCGCGGGTGTACTGCCATCCGCTCGAGCACTGGCCGGCGGAGGCCGAGATCCTCGAGCAGGTCGCGGTCCGGCAGTGCCGGCGCCGCGGCGCCGCGATCGACCTCATCCTGGACCGTGCACGCGAGAACCGCTCGCAGATCGTCTTCACCCAGCCCAGCGCGGGCCGCGCCCGCGGCCGGCCGCTGATCTTCGTG
>JBBSQG010000159.1:0-6959 GCA_038258125.1 Solirubrobacterales bacterium | reverse complement strand
GCGCCGACGACGAGGAACGGGACGAGGTTGACCAGGTGCAGCACGAGCGCGTAGGAGAGCGCGTCGGCCTGCGGCACGTCGAAGGCGTGCAGGGCGAGGATCGTCGCGGCCTCGAAGACGCCGAGCGCGGCCGGGGAGGAGGGCAGGACGAGCGAGAGGTTGATCGCGACCGTCACGAGGAGCGCCGCGGTCAGCGGCAGGTCGAGCGCGAACGCGCTCATGAGGATCCAGTAGGAGACGGCGAGCACGATCCAGGACAGGACGGTCAGCCCGAACCCGCGCAGCGCGATCCGCGGGTCGCGCAGCGCGACGAGGCCGCGGGTGGCGTCGACGGCGGCCTGCTCGGCGCGGGCGGCGAAGCCGGCGCGCCTGATCCTGCGCAGCGGCGTGAGCAGCCAGTGCACGGCGCGCTCGTCGTAGCGGACGATCACGACGATCAGCGCGCCGATGATCGCCACCACGACGGCGGCGAAGATCGCGGCCTTGCGCAGCCAGGAGATCTCCGGCAGCCACGGGTAGCAGGCGAAGAGCACGAGCAGCAGCGCGAGAACGTCGAAGAGGCGCTCGACGACGACCGTCCCGATCGTCTCCGCACGCGGGGTCTTGGCGCGGTTGTGCAACGCGATGACGCGCGCGGCCTCGCCGGCTCGGGCGGGCAGGATGTTGTTGAAGAAGTAACCGATCAACAGGGCATAGGTCACGGCCCGCAGCGGGGGACGCTGGGCCGGCGCGTACAGTGCCCACCAGCGCACCCCGCGCAGCCAGATCGCCAGCGTGAACACCGGCAGCGCCGGCACGAGCCAGCGCAGGTCGCTCGCCCGCAGCGCAGCGGCGGCCTCGTCGAGCGCCACGCCGCGCACGGCGAGGTACATGCACAGCGCGGTGATCAGCAGACCGGCCGCGCCGAGACCGACCCGCACGCCGCGGCGGCTGGTCACCGTCGCCGTAACCGGACCATCACGAGCACGCCGATCGCCTTGAACCCGTCGCGCCAGGTGATGTTCTTGCCCTCCGCATACGTGCGCCCGTAATAGGAGATCGGCATCTCGTAGATGCGCAGACGGCGGCGGCAGATCTCGCCGGTGATCTCCGGCTCGATCCCGAAGTCGTCCTGGGTCAGGCGCAGTGAGCGCAGCACGTCGGAGGAGAACGCCTTGTAGCCGGTCTCCATGTCCGACAGCGTCGTGTTGAACAGCACGCCGGTCAGCAGCGACAGGAAGCGGTTGCCGATCAGATGCCAGAACATGTAGGCCCGCTGCGGCGCCCCGCCGCTGAGGCGCGAGCCGTAGACCACATCAGCGATCCCGGCCTGGATCGGCTTGATCAGGGCGATGACGTCGGCCGGGTCGTACTCCATGTCGGCGTCCTGGATGACCGCGATCTCCCGGTCGATCCGCGTGATCGCCAGCCGGACCGCCGACCCCTTGCCGCGGTTGGGCTGGCGCAGCAGCTCGACGTAGGGGCGCCCGACCATGAACGCCTCGACGACCGCCGCCGTGCCGTCCGTCGAGCCGTCGTCGACGACGATCATCTGCGCGTCCAGGTCGAGCGCATCGACGCGCGCCAGGACCTCGCCAATCCGCGCCGCCTCGTTGTACGCCGGAATCAAGAACGCCACGCCGATCGGGGCATTGAAGCGGACGGGACGGCGACGACACCGCTTGGGTACATTCGCCGGCAATGGTTGCGGCGCCCGACAACCGCGGCGTCGCGATCCGGCTGGGCGGGACCGTCGCCCTGTTCCTGCTGATCGTCGGCCAGGCCCAGGTGACCGTCCTGGACGGCAGCTCGATGCTCGCCGTCGCGCAGTCGCTCGTGCATCACGCTTCGCTCTCGGTGCCGCCCGAGCTCGGCGTGCCGGGGCACGACGGCGTGACGTACTACTCCAAGTACGGACTGGCGCTGCCGCTGCTCTCGGTCATCCCGGTCGCACTGGTGCAGCCGATCGGCGTTCTCACCGGCCGTGTGGATCTCCTCGAGGGCGCCGCTGCGGCGTCGCTCATGCCCTTCGTCGGCGGGGCACTCGCGGCGGCGCTGTTCCTCCTCGGGCGCCGCCTTGGCGCCCCGGTGCGGGCGGCGCTGCTCGTCGCCGCCGGGATCGTCCTGGGCACGTACCTGCTGCCCTACGGGCGCGACTTCTTCACCGAGCCGCTCGTCGCGCTCGGGCTAGTCGTCATGGTCGAGCGCGCGCTCGCCGGACGCGAGGCGGCGGCCGGCGCGGCGCTCGCCTTCGCCGTCCTCGCGCGCCCGCAGTCGGCTGCCTTCGCGCCGCTGCTGTTCGGCTTCCTGCTGTGGCGTGGCGCGGGCTGGCCGGGGATCGCGCGCACGCTGCCGGCACTGGCCGTGGCGGCGCTGGTCACCGTCGCCTACAACCTCTACCGCTTCCACGACGCGCTGCAGTTCGGCTACAGGCCGCCGGCCGACCCGGGCTTCACGACGCCATTCCTCGAAGGCGCCGGGGGGCTGCTGCTCTCGCCCGAGAAGTCGATCGTCCTGTTCGCACCGGCGATCGTGCTCGTGCCCACCGCGCTCGTCGCTCTGTGGCGACGCGACCGCCCGGCGACGGCGCTGCTGATCGGGCTCTTCGCGGCGGTGTTCGGCCTCGCGGCGACCTGGTGGTCGTGGCAGGGCGGCTGGAGCTGGGGGCCGCGGCTCGTGATCCCCGGCGTCGCGCTCGTGCTCGTCGCGCTGGGCCCGTGGATCGGTGCCAGCGCCATGCGGCTGCGCGTCGCCGGCGCGCTGTTCGCCATCGGGTTCGTGCTCTCGTTCTCGGCCGTGCTCGCGCCGCCCGGTGCGCAGCAGCTCGACCGCGCCCGCGGCACCGACGGGCCGCAGATCGTGCGCCAGTACCGCATCGTGACGCAGCTGACCGAGCGCTCCGTCGACGCCGCCGGCGACCGCTCCGCGCGCGACGGCGACTACCGCGGCTATCTCGCGGTCTGGCAGGCCAACCTCGTGCGTCAGGTCGGGGGCTGGGCCGTCTGGCCGGCGGCGCTCGTCACGCTCCTGCTGCTCGCCGCGCTGCTGCGGGTCGGCGCCGGGTTGAGGCGGCGTACGCACGGCGCCTGATCTGGGCTGGCGGCCAAGGCAGCCCCGCCCGAAGCAGTAAGGTTCCGCGCTTCGGCGACACGGAGAGGGGAGAACTGCACATGGCACGCCCGATCATCCTCGGCGTCGTCGGTGACTCAGCGACGGGGAAGACGACGCTCACCAAAGGGCTCGTCGAGATCTTGGGCAGGGAGAACGTCACCCACATCGGGATGGACGACTACCACTGCTTTGACCGCGCCGAGCGCGCGGAGCGCAAGATCACCCCGCTGAGCCCGGACTGCAACTACATGGACATCATCGGCCAGCACGTCGCGCACCTGCGCAAGGGCGAGCCGATCCTCAAGCCCCACTACCAGCACAGCGACGGCACCTTCGGCCGGCCCCACTACGTCAAGCCGCAGAGGTTCGTGCTCATCGAGGGCCTGCTCGGCTACCACACGTCAGAGCTCGCCTCGCTGTTCGACGTGCGCGTCTACCTCGCCCCGCCCGAGGAGCTGCGGCGCGAGTGGAAGGTCAAGCGCGACACCGCCAAGCGCGGCTACACCGAGGAGGCCGTGCTCAAGGAGCTCGACATGCGCGAGCCCGACTCGGAGTCGTTCATCCGGCCGCAGCGCTCGCGTGCGGACATCGTCGTCTCCTTCCAGCCCGGCGCGCACGACGACCCCGACCATCTCGATGCGGTCCTCACGCTGCGTGATGGTCTACCGCACCCCGACCTGTCGTCGCTGGAGGACGAGGAGGGCCGCAACGCGATCGCGATCGAGCAGGGATCCTCGGAGCGCAAGATCCACATCCCGGGCGACATCGACCGCGACCGCGGGGCGGCGATCGAGGAGGCGATCTGGGAGCAGATGCACTTCGCCCGCCACCTGCGCACCGAGCAGCTCGGCCTGTTCGCCGTCGGCACCGACGAGGCGCACCGCTCCGAGTCGCTGGCGATCACCCAGGTGCTGATCCTGTACCACCTCGTGACCGCGAAGGCCACCGCCGCGATCGGCGGCGACGGCGACGCCGGACGAGACAACAGCCCGTCGTCGCCCGGCGTGCCCTCGCCGGCCTGACCCGGACTCCGCAAAACAAGAATCATTCTCGATAGTCTGGCGGGCGAGATGATCGCCCGGCGGTACATCGCAGCCGCGCCCGTGCTCGTGCTCGTCGGGCTGTTCGCCGCGTGCGGATCGGGCGGCGGGAGCGCCGGCGATGGCCGCACGGTCGTCGCCACCACGACGCAGGTCGCCGACCTCGCCCGCGCGGTGGCCGGCGACCGCGCCGCGGTGCGCCAGATCCTGCGGCCGAACTCCGACCCGCACGAGTACGAGCCGCGCCCCAGCGACGTGCGCTCCGTCGCCGACGCCGCCGTCGTCCTGCGCTCTGGCGGCGACGTCGACGCGTGGCTCGACGGGGTCCTGCGCAATGCCGGCTCCGGCGCTGAGACGGTCACGCTGATCGACGCGACGCGGACCCGGCGGCGCGGCGCGCAGGTCGACCCGCACTGGTGGCAGGACCCGCGCAACGCCCTGCGCGCCGTGCGGCGCATCCGCGACGCGCTCGCCGCCGCCGACCCCGGCGGTCGCGTGGACTACACCGCCAACGCCGCCGCCTACGCGCGCCGGCTGAGCACGCTGGACCGGGCGATCGGCCGCTGCATGGCGGCGATCCCGGCCGCGCGGCGGCGCCTGGTCACCGACCACGACGCGCTCGGCTACTTCGCCGCGCGCTACGGCATCGAGGTCGTTGGCACCGTGATCCCAGCGCTGTCGACGCAGGCGCAGGCCTCCGCTGGCGAGGTGGCTCGGCTCGTACGCACGATCCGCGCCGCCGGCGTGACGACGATCTTCCCCGAGAGCTCGGTCAACGCGAAGCTCACGCGGGCGATCGCCCGTGACGCGGGCGCGAAGGTCGGCCCGGGCCTCTACGCCGATTCGCTCGGGCCGGCGGGCAGCCTGGGCGCCACCTACCTGGGCGCGCTGCGATTCAACGCGCGCGCGCTGGCGGCCGGCTTCGGCGCTGATGCGGCGCGCTGTCAGCTGTAGGCGTCCCAGAGCTTGAGGAACGCCAGCGGATCGACGGGTGCCTCGCCCTTCTGCCAGCCCGCGGGCCACATCTCAAAGTGCAGGTGGCAGCCGACGGCGACGCCGGTCTGGCCGACCTTGCCGATCGTCTGGCCCGTACGCACACGTTCGCCCTTGGACAACGGCGAGCGGGCCTGCAGATGCATGTAGACGTAGTCGACGTCGGTCCCGTCCCCGTCGATGACGACGTAGTTGCCCGCCGAGCGCTCCCGGCTCGCGACCTTCACGACACCGCTGCGCGCGGCGGCCAGCCGCGTACCGCAGCGCGCGAAAACGTCCTGACCCTGGTGGAGGTGGCCGTCGCGACCAGCACCGAACGCCGCGATCCCAGTGCCGTAGCTGTGCCGGCCGCGCACGGGGAAGACATGATCGACGAGATCGAACGCGCCCGTGCCCAGCGGCGCGGGCGCCTGTGCAGCGATGGCGCCGGCGCCGGCCGGTCCGCCGGCGAGGACGCGAAACTCGTACCGGCCCGGCGGCTGCGGAGCCCCGGCCAGCGTTCCGTCCCACGTGATGGAGGTGATGGTCTCGGGCACGAGCGTGACGGGCCATCCGGCGACGACGGCGCCGTCGCCAACGCGCACGACCGCCACCGTGACCGTCATCGCGGAGCGCGCCAGCATGTCCACGCGGGCCCGGCGCGCGGCGCCGTAGTAGACGCGCCTGCCGACGACCCGGACGTCGAGCACGCCCGAGTTGGCGCGGCGCTGCACGGTGACGAGCGCCCGGCTGGCCCGAGAACGCCCGCCGTCTGTGTTGACGGCGCGCAGTCGGCCGCTGGATGCCTTCTCGGGAACGCTGACATCGACGCTCGTGCGGCGCGCGCGCCGCACGCGGACCGTGACGTTGTCGGCGTGCCCTCGGCCGCCCAGGAACACGACCTTCTCGACGTTGCCCATCGACCTCCCGCGGACGCGCAGCAGGCTGCCCGGCTTGGCCGCGTCGAACCCGGCGCAGCGGGCGACGCAGGCGACGGACTTGATCGCTGCCGGCAGGGACGAGAAGGCGCCGCCGGACCCCGCCGAGGCACTTGACGGTGCTGCCAGTCCGACCCCGCAAAGCACCGCAACGACCGTGCGCTTCAGTTTGACCAGTCTCCCCGTTATTGATCGTCCCCCCGAGATCGCCCGGGACAGGGACGATCCGGCGATCTGCTGCGCGGCACCGTACAGGATCGGGCGCCCGGAAAGCCGCGCGATTGGCCTGCAGAGCCGATGTCGTTTTCGATTCCCTACACTGCTGATTCGCCGCGCGGACCTTCGCGTGGCATTTTTTCGAGTCATGAAGACCTACGTCGCCAATGCCAACGATCGCGAGCGCAACTGGCTCGTCGTCGACGCCACCGGGCTTACGCTCGGCCGCTTGGCGACCCAGATCGCCGACGTGCTGCGCGGCAAGCGCAAGCCGACCTACACGCCCCACGTCGACACCGGCGACTTCGTCGTCGTCATCAACGCGGAGAAGATCGCGGTCACCGGCAACAAGCGCGCCGACAAGATGTACTACCGCCACTCGGGCTACCCCGGCGGCCTGAAGACGCGCACGCTCAACGACATGCTCGAGCGCCGTCCGGAGGAGGTCCTGCGCCTCGCCGTCAAGGGGATGCTGCCCCGCAACCGCCTCGCCCGCAGGCAGATCACGAAGCTCAAGATCTACGCCGGGCCGGAGCATCCCCACCAGGCCCAGAAGCCGCAACCGATGGAGCTCATCAAGTGATCGACGAGAGCCCGGAGCCGCCCGAGGCCGACGAGCCCGCGGCCGACACGCCCGCGGCCGACACGCCCGCGGCCGACACGCCCGCGGCCGACACGCCCGCGGCCGAAGCCGCGCCGCCCG
>JBBSQG010000158.1:0-6974 GCA_038258125.1 Solirubrobacterales bacterium | reverse complement strand
GGCGGCCTGCTCCCAGCCGCGCTGCACGTCGGCCAGCAGCGTGGCCGGCGCCAGGCGCCGGGTCAGGGCGTCGAGCGCGTCGCCGAGCGGGCGCGGCGCGCGGCGTCTCACGCGGCCGCCACCGCATCGCGCAGGACGGCGCCGCCGGACACCCTGAGGCAGGTCGCCCCGGCGGCGTCGCCCCCGGGCACGTGCCCAGGGTCGGTCGTCGTGATGACGCTTTGGCCGGCGTCGCGTAGCAGATCGGCGAGCATCGTCCGGCGCTCGGGGTCGAGTTCGCTCATGACGTCGTCGAGCAGCATCAGCGGCATCGTCCTGCGCGCGTCGGCCAGCGCGGCGCGCTCGGCCAGCAACAGCGACAGGAGCGCCAGACGCTGCTCGCCCTGCGAGCCGTAGGCGCGCAGCTCGTGACCGTCGCGCAGCAGCGCGATGTCGTCGCGGTGCGGCCCGTGGCCGGTGAAGCCGCGCTCGAGATCTGAGTCGACGCGCTCGGCCAGCTCGGCGGCCAGCTCGGCGGCATCGGCGGCCCGCGAGCGCGGCCGGTAGCGCAGCTCGCCGCCGGCGCCGAGACCGAGCGCCTCGGCGAGCCGCGCGAAGCGCGGTGCCAGCAGCTCCACGACTGTGGCGCGGTCGTCGCGCAGCGCGATGCCGTGGCGGGCCAGCTCGGCGTCCCAGGCAGCGAGCGAGGAGCGCGAGGAGCGCCCGCCGCGGATCGCCGCCAGCAGCGCGTTGCGCTGCGCGAGTGCGCGGCCATAGGCGCGGCGCGTCTCGCTGCGCGCCGGCCAGCTGGCGGCGATGACCTGGTCGACGTGCGAGCGGCGCAGGGCGGGCGGCCCCTTGATCAGCTCCAGCCGATCGGGCATGAAGACGCAGACGAGCGGCCGCATCTCGACATCCACGAGCCGCTCGACGGTGACGCCGTCGGCCTGCAGGCGCTTGGCGTCGCCGGGGGTGAATCCGACGGCGAGCTCGTGCGCTCGGCCGTCGGTGTCGCGCAGGTCGACCTCCACGCGCGCCGTGGCCGCATCGAAGCGCACGACCTCACGCTCGTTGGAGGTGCGACAGGAACGCCCGGTACAGCCGAAGTAGAGCGCCTCCAGCAGGTTCGTCTTGCCCGCGCCGTTGCTGCCGTGGACGACCGTCAGGCCGGCGCCGAGCTCGACGTCGGCGCGCTCGTAGCTACGAAAGTCGCGCAGCCGGAGGCGGGTGACGAGCATGCTCGACGGGTGGTGTCGGCTACACGTTCAGCCTGATCGGCATGATCAGGTACAGAAAGCCGCTGCCGTCGGCGGACTCGATGAGCCCGGGTCGCAGCGGGCTGATGAGCTTGAGCACGAGATCGCCGCCGTCGGCGCTCTCCAGGCCGTCGCGCAGGAACTCGGGGTTGAACCCGATCTCAAATGATTCGCCGGCGAACGGCACCGGCAGCATCTCGCGTGCTTCGCCGATGTCCGGGGTCTGCGCGGAGACGGTCAGCTCGCCCTCAGCGAACTGCAGGCGCAGCGGGGCATTCTTCTGGGCCATCAGGCTCACGCGCCGCACGACCTCGGCCAGCTCACCGGAGGTCAGCGTCAGCTCGTGCTCGAACGCGTCGGGCAACAACTGGCGATAGTTCGGGAACTGACCGTCGATCAGGCGCGAGGACAGCACGTCGCCGCCGATCTCGAAGACAATCTGGTTGGAGCGCACCGAAACGGTCAGCACCTCGGCCTCGGTGGCCTGGGCGATCCGGGCGAGCTCCTGCAGCGCGCGCGCAGGGACGTTCGCCTCAAAGCCCCCGTCCAGCGGCGTCTGGAGCTTCGTCTCCTTGACGCTGAGCCGGTAGGAATCCGTCGCGACCATGCGCAGCTCGTCGCGCGTGGCCGACACGAGGATGCCGGTGAGGATCGGCCGTGTCTCGTCACGCGACGCGGACTTCGCGACGCGGTTGATCGTGGCCACGAACGCCGCGGCCGGCACCTCGACGACGTTCTCGCCGCCCGGTTCGGGCAGCGGCGGGAAGTCCTCGGCGCGCAGCGTGCGGAGGTGGAAGGTCGCCGCGCCAGAGACGACCTCGACGTCCTGCTCTGCGGGACGCAACTCGAATGTCGCGTCCTTGCCGGGCAGCGACCGCGCGACATCGAGCAGCAGGCGGGCGGGCAGGACGACGGTGCCCTCGCGCTGGACGTCGGCCTGCAGCGGGACGCGGAGCCCCATCTCCATGTCGGTGGCGCGCAGCTCGGCGCCGGAGGAGAGAGCGTTGAGCTGGACGCCTGAGAGGGCCTGCACCGCGCTGCGGGTGGACGCGACGCGAGAGACGACCCCCAGCTGGGCGAGGAGCTCCGCACACGACGTCGAGAACTTCACGATGACGACTTCCTATTGGAGATGAGAGTCATAGGGCGTGTGGAGATGTGCAGAACGCGAGACATTGGCGCAAGGAGCTGCGCCCTGCAGGGTGGCAGGCGCTTCACGGCGTGTGCAGAGTGTGTCAGCTGGGCCGGTCATCGCGGGCCTCGCCGAGGCGGCGTTCGAGATCGTGCACAAGTGCCTGTGCCGCGGGGTCGCTGGCCAGTCGCTCACCGGCCTTGCGACAGGCGTACATGACGGTCGTATGGTTGCGTCCGCCGAAGCGCTCGCCGATCGCCGGGAGGGTGGCTCCCGTATGCCGTCGGGCGAGGTACATGGCGACCTGGCGCGCCCAGGCGAGGCGGCTGCTGCGCCCGGCGGAGAGCAGCTCCTCGCGGCTGACGTCGAATGCCGCGCAGGTGAGCTCCTGGACGCGGTCGATCGATGGAGGTGTGGGGGGGGCGGCCGCACGCGGCGCGGGGTAGA
Source organism: Solirubrobacterales bacterium (assembly GCA_038258125.1). Lineage (GTDB taxonomy): Bacteria > Actinomycetota > Thermoleophilia > Solirubrobacterales > Solirubrobacteraceae > CADCVQ01. The sequence goes on along the minus strand of JBBSQG010000158.1, from coordinate 4,160 downwards.
GGCCGGCGAGGACCTGGTCGGCGAGCTCGGCGGTGATCGGGCGAGCGGTGAGCGAGTGGTAGGCGACGACGCGGATGAGCGCTCCCTCCAGCGTGCGCGCGTTGGACGTGATGCGGTGGGCGATCGCGTGCAGGGCGCCCTCATCAGCCAGCTCGATGGCGTCATGCTGGACGCGCTTGCGCAGGATCGTGAGGCGGGTGGCGAAGTCCGGCGCCGAGAGCTCGGCGACGAGGCCGGCCTGGAAGCGCTCGAGCAGGCGCGCCTCGAGCGCGGCCATGTCGGCAGGCAGGCGGTCGCAGGTGAGCACGAGCTGGCTGCCGGTCTCGTACAGGGCGTTGAAGGTGTGAAAGAACTCCTCCTCGGTCTTCGCCTTGCTCTGCAGGAACTGGACATCGTCGATGAGCAGGACGTCGGTGTCGCGGAAGCGGGCCTTGAAGTCCTCGGTGCCCTTGGTCTGGATCGCCGTGACGAACTCGTTCGTGAAGCGCTCCGCGGTCGTCGAGCGCACGCGCAGGCCGCCCCCGTGTGCGCAGACGTAGTTGCCGATCGCGTGCAGCAGGTGGGTCTTGCCGAGCCCCGGCGGCCCGTAGAGGAAGAGCGGGTTGTAGGCCTGGCCGGGCATCTCCGCGACGGCGAGGGCCGCCGCATGCGCGAACCGGTTGGAGTCACCGATGACGAACTGGTCGAAGGTGAGCTTGGGATGAAACTCCGGCTCGGGATCGCGTTGGCGGTCGCGGTCGCCGGCCGAGGTGCCTGGGGGTGCCGCGTCGATCGTGGCGCCGGGAGCGACGACGTCGATGGTCGTCGCGGGCCCGAGTACGGTGGCGGCGCAGGCCTGCAGCACGCGGCCGAAGCGATTGGCCACCCAGCTGCGGATCTCGTCGGGCGCGGTGAGGACGAGGCTGTCGCCGGCAACGGAGTGTGGCTGGAGGGGAGCCAGCCAGATCTCGAAGGTCGTGTCCGGGACGGCCTGGCGCAGGTGCGATTGGATCAGCGCCCAGTCGCGGGCAAGCTGCGGGGACAGGCCAGGCGTGATCGGCTCCTTCGGAGGGGACCGGCGAACGATGCGGAGGGGGCCTGGCGAGCGGCCAGGCGGCGGCGAATATACCAACGCTTTGGGGTGTCTTCGCGCTCCGGCTCGGTGCTTGCCGCTCAGCGCGGAAAAAACCGTCTGTCGATGGTGAGGAGGGTTGTTGCGCTAGCATCGGCCGCCGCCGCCCTGCGGTAAGGAGACCTCCAATGAAGCGCACCTACCAGCCCAAGAAGCGCAAGCGCGCACGCACCCATGGCTTCCGTCAGCGCATGCAGACGAAGTCGGGCCGCCTGGTCCTCAAGCGCCGACGCGCCAAGGGCCGCAAGCGCCTGACCGTCTGAGCGCCGCGGCCTGACCGGCCGGGCATCCGGAGTCTCTAGGCTGATTTGCGTGGACGAGCCGCTGCCACGCGTTTCTCGGCGCGCGCCCGCGCGTCCGCGACGCGGACGACTGTCGCGAAGCGCGGAGTTCGAGCGCGCCTACCGGCAGGGGCGCTCACACGGCAACCGGCACTTCGTCGTCTACGCGTTTCCGCGCGGCGCGGCTGATGACGAGGCGCGCCTCGGGTTGTCGGTCTCGCGCAAGGTCGGAGGCGCGGTGGATCGCAACCTTGTCAAGCGACTGCTGCGCGAGGCCTTCTCCGCTGAGGCGCAGGCGGTGCCTGCCGGCCACGACGTCGTCGTCGTGGCGCGGCCGTCGGCGCTGGAACTGGCCCAGCGCGAGGGCCTCGACGGTGTCCGCGTGGCGCTGCGCGAGTTGCTCGACCGGGCCGCCGGCGCATGAGGGCGGCGGTCCGTGTCGTGCAGGCCCCGATCGTGCTCTACCGGCGCGTGATCTCGCCCGCGCTGCCTCGGCGCTGCAAGTACGAGCCGACCTGCTCGGCCTACGCGGTCCAGGCGTTGCGGGAGTTCGGCATACTTCGCGGGCTGGTGCTGGCGGTGTGGCGCGTGCTGCGCTGCAACCCCTTCAGCCACGGGGGCTACGACCCCGTCGAAGCCCAGCTCGTGTTCCCGTTGCGTTCTGACTCTCGCTGACCTGATGACCACACTCGCCCTCATCGCGCCCGTGCAGATCATCGTGGACGGGCTGAAGCCGGTGCTCGTGTTCATCCACGACACGCTCGGGGTCGGCTGGGGCATGTCGATCGTGCTGCTGACGGTGATGGTGCGCGCCGCGATGGCGCCGCTGACGGTCAAGCAGTTCAAGTCGATGCGCGCGATGGCCGCGGTGGCTCCGGAGCTGAAGAAGCTGCAGACGAAGTACAAGGACGACAAGCAGCGCCAGCAGCAGGAGATCATGAAGTTCTACGCGGAGAACAAGATCAATCCGTTCGCGTCGTGCCTCCCGCTCCTCGCGCAGTTCCCGTTCTTCATCGGCCTGTACTACCTCCTGCAGAGCGATCTGCGGCGCGAGATCTGCGGTAAGGCCGCCGAGGCGGCCGGGCTCATCGTGAAGGCGGGCGTCAAGCCGCCGCCGTGCGGCCAGGTTCCCGGCAGCGGCGGCGCCGAGCACTTCCTCTTCATCCCGGACCTGACCGCCGGTGCCACGGGCTGGGTCCTGGCGACGCTGATGATCCTCTACGTCGGCTCGCAGCTGCTGTCGACCCTGCTCACGCCGACCACGCCCGATCGCAATCAGCAGATGCTCATGTACGGGCTCCCGCTCGTCTTCGCGATCTTCATCCTGCTGTACGAATTCCCTGCGGGCCTGCTCGTGTACTGGATCACGACGAACCTCTGGACCGTCGGGCAGGGCTATCTGCTGCGCAAGAAGCTCGGCCCGATCATGGCGCCGAAATCCGATGGTGCCGATGGCGGCGACGGAGCCGAGAAGGAGTCGCTGTTCTCCAAGTTCACCAGCGGCGCGATGGGCGCCAAGCAGCCCGCCGCAGCGCCGGCTGCCGTGCCCGCCAAGCGGAGCGGTCCGCCGCCGCAGTCGCCGCGCAAGAAGAAGAAGCGCTCGGGGCGTCGTCGCTGATGGGTGTCGAGGAGCAGCCGGGCGCAGCGGTGCGCGACCTCCTGGAACGAGTGATCGACGCGCTCGGGCTGGAGGCCACGATCGAGATCACCGACGACGGCGAGACGTGCACCGGGACCGTCCACGGTTCGGAGCTCGGCTTGTTCATCGGTCGCCACGGCCAGACGATCGACGCCGTGCAGCACCTGGCCCAGCGCGTATCGGGAGCCCGCGCGCAGCACGGACCGCGGATCGTCGTCGATGCCGAGGGATATCGCGAGCGGCGCGAGATGATCCTGCGCCGGCAGGCGGACCGTGCGGCCGAGGACGCGCTGCGCCAGGCCCGCCCGGTCACGCTGGACGCGATGACCGCGAGCGAGCGGCGGCTCGTGCACGAGTACCTGCGCGACCACAGGTCGGTGCAGACGTACTCCGAGGGCGACGAACCCGATCGCCATCTCGTCGTCGCGCCGCTCAACCCCTAGTCCGTTGCGGCGGCGCGCTGGCGTCGAGCGGCGTTTCACGTTTTTCTCCCCGGTGAAACACTTCCGCGGATGCTGAGCGAGATCGAGCGCGGCCTGGTGGCCGGCATCCTCATGAGCGAGGGCTCGTTCGGAGGCGACGGAAAGCAGCCCCAGATCATGTTGCGCAAGCACGTTCGCCACGAGTCGCTCATGCGCTGGCTCGTCGAGCGCTTCCCGCGCTCCCGTCTCTACGGGCCCTATCACCACGGCGAGCGCTCGTACTACCAGTGGGTCGCTCGCGGCCCGGCGCTCGTCGAGGATGTCCTGCCGCTGCTCGACGAGCTGATCGTGCCCGCGCTCGACGCCCACGCCGCCGCGCGGCTCGCCGACCTGCACACGCGCTACGGCCCCTACATCGCCCGTGTGCGCGCCCGATCGGCGGGGGCGTGAGCGTCGCCCGCCGGCTCGACGATCTGACCGGCCGCTACGCACTGCCCGAGGCTGCGCCCGCGGCGCTGGCCCGGCTGCTCGAGCTGCTCCGCTCGGACCCGGCGGCGCCGACGACGGTGCGCGAACCCGCTGTGGCGGTGAACGCGCATGTCGCCGACGCCCTCGTCGCCCTCGACTTGGCGGCCGTGCGCGATGCGCGCCGGGTGGCGGACCTTGGATCGGGCGCGGGATTTCCCGGGCTCGTCCTCGCGGCGGCG
>JBBSQG010000157.1:0-7056 GCA_038258125.1 Solirubrobacterales bacterium | reverse complement strand
CACCGCCAACACCATCGGCGTTGGCTGGACATCCTTGTCGCACGCATACACATCCTTGATCTAGCACCGTTCGCCTCCCTCTCCCAAACCTAGTGTGGCAGGCCTGCCACGCTGGCGAGCCTCGAGCAGGGCGAAAGCACCCAATCAGCACAGTAGCCCGTCATGCACATAGGGCGCAACCCCAGCACCAGATCTTCCATCTTCCAGCAGTTTGCCGGCCGGCGTCGTCGCGCAGGCTGCCATCGACGGCAACGGAGCTCCGCAGGGCGTCCGCGTTGTCGGGATCGTACGCAGAGGCGCGTGGGCTGAGCAGGTCGCGGTGGACACGCGCAACCTTGCCGAGCTACCCGACGCCGTGAGCTTCGCGCAGGCCGCAACGCTGCCGGTCGCCGGCGTCACCGCCCTGCGCGCGCTGGAGATCTGCGGCAGGCACACGGCCGCGACCGAGATGCGGCGCGCCGGCGCGCCGCTTGCGGACGGCCGCAAGCTCGCCAAAGCGATCGGCCAAGCGGGCGTCGGCGTTCGCGGCCGCTCCATCAGCCACCGCAAACACGTCTAGTGTTCGGGTATGGGGCGTAAGGCGAACCGTGGTCTCTCCGGGCAGTCGAGGCGTTGGTGAATGCCAACCGCTCGCCCCCGCTCAGCGCCGGAGTGTGTGACCGCCGCGTTGCTCGTCGTGGCGCTCGCGTGGCTCTTACAGGGGTGCGCCTCCGGCGGTGAGGCGCGCTCCCCGAGTCCATCCGCCTCAACCCGCGCGCCTATAGAAGGCCCCGCAGCGTCCGCGCAGCCAGGAGCTGCGGTGCGTCCCCGCACCACGGCGTTTGACGGACGGCGCGCGTTCGCCCTCCTGCGCGAGCAGGTCCTCGACTACGGCTGGCGTCCGGCCGGCTCAGCGGCCCTCCGCCGGCTCGCCGTGCGGCTACGCGCGCTCATGCCCGAAGGTCGATTCGAGGCAGTGTCAGGGCATCCGCGTCTGCGCAACGTCGTCGGCACCATCCCAGGTCGCGCGCCCGCGATCCTCGTCGGCGCCCACTACGACGTCGAGGCTGCACCGCGCGGGTTCGTCGGCGCCAACGACGGGGCCGCCGGGACGGCAGCCGTCGTGACGCTCGCGCGGGCCTTCGCGCGAGCACCGCGGCCACGCGGCGCGCGCGAGCTGCGGTTCGTGCTCTTCGACGGCGAGGAGGAGCCCGCCGGCTGCACGCCGTTCATCGAATGCGGGCTGCGTGGCTCGACCGCTTACGCAAAGCGCCACAGCAAGGAGCTGGGCTCCTTCGTTCTGCTGGACTACATCGCCGAGCGCAACGGGCTGCGCATCGCTCGCGAGGCGGGCTCGGACGCGGCGCTGTGGACTGAACTGCGCCGCGCCGCCAGCGTGGTCGGCGTGGGCTCGCTGTTTCCGGCGCAGCCCGCGCCCGTACAGATCATCGACGACCACACGCCATTCACCCAGCGTGGCGTGCCGTCGATCGACATCATCGATTTCGACTATCCGCAACGCGACAGCCTCGCCGACAACCTCGATGCCGTGTCCGAGCGCAGTCTCGACGCCGTCGGCGAAGCGGTCTACCGGTTGATCGCGCGGTTGCGCACCCGCTGAACCGCGACGTCAGACCTGTTCCATGAGATGGTCGAGCTGCGCGCCCAGCGTCCCGCGCCGGGCGGCGAGCTCCTCGATCGCCGCCCCGTCCGCGCGCGCCGCCGCGATCTCGCGACCGAGGCGGGCCAGTCGGATTTGCAGGCGCTCGATCTCGAAGTCGCGAGGTGACGCGGCCCCCATCGCGGCCGCGCGGACGGCGAGCTCGCGGATCAGCGCCGCGAGCTCGTCGTCGTAGAGCTGGTCGAGCCCATCGACGGGTGACCGCAGGTGCGCACGAAGATGGGCAGCGGCCCGCCGGGCGACATCCGAGGTTAGATCGGCCTCGGGATCGAGCTGCGCAAGTGCCGGCCCGCCAAGGTTCGGCAAGGCGATGCAGAGCGCGAGAAACGAGCGCTCGGTGGGGTCGCGGCGTCCGAGCTGTGGCGGCCGTGGCGGCGCTGAACGGACGCCGTCTGCAGCGCCCTGCGACGACTCGGTCCGGCGCGCGGGCGTGCGGGCGAGCAGCGAGTCGAGCAGTTCCGCAGATAGGTCCAGGCGCGACGCCGCGATCCGCGCGAGCTCCTCGCGCTCGGCGCTTGGCGCCAGCAGGGAGAAGTCGTCGCGCAGCGCCTCGAGCACGCGGTCGCGGCCCTCGGCGCTCGCCAGGTCGCCCGTGTCCAGCCGCCGCAGGATCCGGAAGCGCGCAAACGGCACCGCCTCCTCGACGAGCCGCGTGATCACCTCACCGCCCTCGCGCTGGACGAGGTCGGCCGGGTCGTCGCCCGGCGGCAGCTCGACGACGCGCAGGCGCAGCGGCGGCTTGCGGCCCGCGGCGACCCGCGCGGCGCGCAGCATCGCCTCCTGGCCGGCGCTGTCGGCGTCGAGCGCGAGCTTGACCTCCGGCGCGAGGCGGGCGAGCTCGCCGATCTGGTCCTCGGTAAGCGCGGTGCCCATGATCGCGACGACGTTGCGGATGCCGGCCTGGTGCATGGCGATGACGTCCGTATAGCCCTCCGCGGCGATGACGCTCTGCGCCTTGGCGGCCGGCGCTCGAGCGAGGTCGGCGGCGAAGAGGGTCTTGCCCTTGTGAAACAGCTCGCTCTCCGGGCTGTTGACGTACTTCGGCCGGCGGCGCTCGGGCGAGTCCTCCCCCATCGTCCGCCCGGCGAAGCCGCGCACGCGCCCACGCGTGTCGGCGAGCGGGAAGATGATCTGCGAGCGGAAGCGGTCGTAGATCTTGTTGTTTGACTGCGAGCGCTGGGCCAGGCCGGCGTCGTAGACCTCGCGGTTGCCGAAGCCGGCCCGGCGCGAGGCGTTCAGCACGGTGTCCCAGGCGCTCGGCGCGTAGCCGACCCGAAACTCGCGCAGCGTGGCCTCGTGCAGGCCGCGGCCGGCGAGGTACTCGCGCGCCTTCGCCGCCTCGGCGGACTCCCACAGCTGGCGCACGTAGTAGGCCGCCGTGCGCTCGAGCAGCTCGAGCAGGCGCTCGCGACGCTTGCGCTGCTCGGCCGCTTGGGGGTCCTCGTCCTCGAGCTCGAGCGTGACCTTGTAGCGGTCGGCGAGGTGCTCCAGCGCGCCCTTGAAGTCCAGGCCCTCGGTCTCCATGACGAAGGTGATCGCGTCGCCGCCCGCCCCGCAACCGAAGCAGTGATAGACCTTCTCGGCCGGGTTGATGCCGAACGACGGCGTGCGCTCGTCGTGAAACGGGCACAGGCCGGTGAGGCGGTTGACGCCGGCGCGCTTGAGCTCCACGCGCGAGGAGACCAGATCGACCATGTCGACGGCGTCGCGCACCCGCTCCTTGGAGTCGTTGGTGTAGAGAGCCATCGCGTCGCTGCCCCGAGGCTCAGAGCGCGAACGAGGCCGGCACGCTGAGCGCCTGAAACTGGCGCACTGCGTAACGGTCGGTCATGCCCGCAAGGTAGTCGGTGACGCGCTGGGCGTGGTCGGCGCCGGGCGCCCCTCCGCCGTCCGGGACGAGCGCCGGATCGGAGGCGTAGTGCTCGAACAGCGTGCGCAGGACGCGCTCGATGCGCGAGTGCTCGCGGCGCGCCGTGCTGCCCAGGTAGACGCGCTCGAACATGAACTCGCGCAACGCGGTCATCGCCGTGCCGACCTCCTCGCCCTGGACGATGTCGCCGGCCGCCTCCGAGGTCTCGACGATGTCGTGGACGAGGGCATCGATCCGCGCCGAGCCGGTCGCGCCGAGGACCGCGATCGGCTCCGCGGGCAGCTCGGCGTCGGCGAGCACGCCGGCGCGCAGCGCGTCGTCGATGTCGTGGTTGATGTAGGCGACGCGGTCGACGATCCGCACGATACGGCCCTCGAGCGTGGCCGGCAGCGGCGCGCGTCCGGAGTGGCAGAGGATGCCGTCCCGGACGCTGGCGCAGAGGTTCAGGCCGCAGCTGGGTCCGATCTCGGCCGGCTCGAGCACGTCGACGACGCGCAGCGAATGCTCGTAGTGGCGAAAGCCGGTGCCGAAGCGCTCCGCCAGGCAGGCATCGAGCACGGCCTCGCCGATGTGCCCGAATGGCGGATGGCCGAGGTCGTGCCCGAGCCCGATCGCCTCGACGAGATCCTCGTTGAGGGCCAGCGCGCGCGCGACGGTGCGGGCGATCTGCGTGACCTCGATCGTGTGCGTCATGCGCGTGCGGTAGTGATCGCCCTCGGGTGCCACGAAGACCTGCGTCTTGTGCTTCATGCGCCGAAACGCCTTGCAGTGCACGATCCGGTCGCGATCGCGCTGCAGCGGCGTGCGCAGCGCGCAGTCCGGTTCGTCGACCGCACGCTGGGCCGGGTAGGAGCGCGTGGCCAGCGGTGCGAGCTGCTCCTCCTCCCACGCGCGGCGGCGTGCCGCGAAGCGCTGCGCGACGGTGCCAGGTGCGGTGGCGGCATCCATGCGGTCGATTCTCGCAGCCGGGGCCCACGGCACCGCGACGGAGGGCGCGGCGGGTGGCGTTACATTCGGGCGATGCTCGCTCTCACGGTCATCCCACAGCCTCCGCACGTCGCTGTGACCGAGGTCCCAGAACCCGCGTCGCTGCCGTTCCAGGCGATCGTCGCCGTCAAGGCGTTCTCGCTGAACCGCGGCGAGTCGCGCCAGCTGCCCGACCGCCCGGCGGGGCAGGTGCCCGGCTGGGACGTCGCCGGCGTCGTGGCGTCCGCCGCCGCCGACGGCAGCGGCCCGCCGGCCGGCGCCCGCGTCGTCGGGATCGTGCGCAACGGCGCGTGGGCCGAGCAGGTCGTGGTCGCGACGCAGAACCTCGCCGAGCTGCCCGACAGCGTGAGCTTCGCGCAGGCCGCCACGCTGCCGGTCGCCGGCGTGACCGCCCTGCGGGCGCTGGAGATCTGTGGCTTCGTGCTCGGCAAGCGGCTGCTCGTGACCGGCGCCAGCGGCGGGGTCGGCCGCTTCGCCGTGCAGCTCGCCTCGCGCGCGGGCGCGCGCGTCACTGCCGTCAGCCGCAATGCCCAGCGCGGCCACGGATTGATCGAGCTCGGTGCGGCCGAGGTCGTCTTTGACCTGGAGGACGAGACGTCGACCTACGACGCCGTCGTCGAGGGCGTCGGCGGCGCGACGCTCGGTCTCGCGCTGCAGCGCGTGGCCGGCCGCGGCACCGTCGTCTCGTTCGCCTCCAGCGACCCTGAGCCCGTCAGCTTTCCGGCGCGGTCGCTCTTCGGCCGCGCCCCGGGCGCCGCCCTGCACGGGCTGTTCGTATTCGAGGAGCTCGAGCGAACCGGCAGCGGCGGCAGCGACCTCGCCCGGCTGGCCGCGCTCGTCGCGGCCGGCGAGCTGGACACGCAGATCGATCTTGAGGCTTCGTGGCGCGATCCGGCCCCCGCGATCGCCGCCCTGCTCGAGCGCCGCGTGGCCGGCAAGGCCGTGCTGCACGTCGACTGACGGGTTAGCATCGCGGTGACAGGCCCAGTTCTCTCGCCCGACCCGAGGAGAGCCTCATGCAAGCCGGCGGTGTCGATCTCGCAAACGCGGCGCGCTTGGAGCGCGACGATCTCGTCCACCGCAAGAACGCGGCGCTGCTCTCCGACGACGAGGTCGGCGCCCTGCGCGACGCGTTCGCGCAGATCAAGCAGATCAGCGCCGACGCGCGCGGCGACGATCGCGGCTTCTTCGAGCACGCCGGCATGCACGGGGTGCCGTACTGGGACTGCCCCCACCACACCCCGCAGCGGATCTTCCTGCCCTGGCACCGGGCCTACCTGTACCGCCTCGAGCAGGCTCTCGCCGATCGCGTCGAGGGCGTGACCCTGCCGTGGTGGGACTGGACGACGACGCGCGAGATCCCCGGCCCGTTTGCCGACGAGAACGCGGGCGGCGCGTCGAACCCGCTCCTCGGCTCGGCGACGCTCGTCGCAGCCGCCGACATCCGCGAGGGTGCGCCGCTGATCGCGCAGACCTCGCGCGACCCCAGCCCGGCCGAGTTCCTGCCGACGCCCGCCGATCTGGCCGACGTGCTGGGCCAGACGAACTACGCCTTCTTCAACGACGCCTGCGAGAGCATCCACGACGGCGTTCACGGCTGGGTCGGCGGCACGATGGGCAACGTCGGCTACGCCGCGTTCGACCCGGTCTTCTGGGCGCATCACTGCATGATCGACCGCATGTGGTGGCTGTGGCAGCAGAGCGGGCGGATGAACGCGGTGCCCGCGCCCGGTTGGGAGGACATCGTGCTCGAGCCGTTCAACCTGCGCGTGGGCGACGTGCTCGACGCCAACGCGCTGGGCTTTGACTACGCCGATACCGAGACACTGCTGCTGGCCGATCCGGCGGCTGGGACGGCGGGCGCGATCCTCATCACCCAGGCCGTCGCGACCGCCGACGCGGTGCCCGCTGCCGACTTCGCCAGCGCCTACCTGGAGATCGGCGGCATCAAGCACACCGGCAGCTCCTACGAGGGGCTCGTCTACCTCAACAACCCCGGCGCGACGCCGGAGACCGGCGCCGACGCCACGGCCGGCTACGTCGGCTCGTTTCACGTCTTCGGCCACGGCGGCTGCTTCGGTGCAGAGGGCCACTGCGAGGCGCCCGACGAGCGCCGCCGCTTTGACAACCGGCCGCTCAACCGAGCGATCCGGATGAAGAAGCGCGTCGATGTGGGCGAGGCGCTGCGCAACGCCGCGGCAGCCGGCCCCGAGCTGCAGTTCACGATCGTCGCGCGGGTGACCGACGGCACCCCCGGGGTTGAGCCCGAGGGCGTGCTCGACGTCAAGCGCCTGTCAATCGTCACGTACCGCTGAACCGCGCCGCCCGCCCGGTCACGCGGCGACTTCGCGCCGCGTGATCCGCCAGGTCCCGATCAGCAGCACCAGCCATCCAGCGCGCGAGCGCGGTGCCGGCGTGCGCCCACTCCGTCCCGGTCCGTCGACAACCGCGTCCCGATCGCGCTGCTCGTCCAGGACGCCAGCCGAGGCTAGTGCTAGTCAGGGCGAGCGCGTCACACGCTCGCAGCGCTTCTGGCGGT
>JBBSQG010000156.1:0-7058 GCA_038258125.1 Solirubrobacterales bacterium | reverse complement strand
TCGAGACGTAGAGCAGGTGCGCCAGGCCGCCGGCGATCGGCACCGGAGCGCGGCCGTACCAGCTCGACGCCCGCCGCAGCAGCGCGCGCGAGACGCGCCCCGCACGCACGCGCTCGGCGAGCTCGGCGCGGCGCTCCTCCGGCATCCCGGTGACGACGTGCGTCGCGCCGTTGCGCAGGCGTCCCGTCAGCTCATGGCGCAGGTCGCGGAGGCTGGCGGGCATCGGCGGGATGATCGCAGCCGCGGGTGGCGCGGGGCCTGGCGCCGCCGACGATGCGGCGCTACTTCATGCGGAACGGATCGACGTAGACGTCGTCGATCGTCCACGTCGAGTTGCCCTTGGAGGTGAAGCGCAGCGAGACCCACATCGCGTTGTCGTAGTCGTCGGCCAGCTCGTTGACGCGCATCGGCAGGATCTCGCTGGGCGACCAGTCGTCGTCGCCGCGCACGGCGCCAAGCGTGACGCTCTTCTCCTTGCCGCTGCGCTTGGTGAAGAGGACCTCGACCTTCAGCGCGCCCTTGCGGGTGCTCATGCCGAAGAAGCGCATCGTGCGGTGCTCGGCGCCGATGCACATCGGCGCGGTGGTGGCGGTCGCGCCGGCGGGCAGCTCGAGCGCCTGATGGTCGCCGGGGTTGCCGACGAAGAAGGGCTCGTTGCCCTCGACGGCGTGGGCGCCGTCCTCCAACAGCCAGCTCGCTGCGCCGCCTTCCATGTCGCCATCCGGCGCCAGCAGATAGTCCGACAGATCGTCCCATGGTGCGAACGGCTGGACGGTCGGCACGTTCGGACAACCGGCCGCCGCGACGGACGTGGCGGCGGACGCGGACGGCGCGAACAGGGCGGCGGCGGCGAACGCCGCAGCGGTTGCGGACAGCACGGTACGACGGCAGCTTGTGAGATGCACGAGGGTTCCCTCCAGGGAGATGAGAACGGGCGAACCCGCTCGAAGACGAGACGTCCCGAGCGGTGCAGCCCGCTCGGGCCGGGCGGAGCGGCAGCTCGCTCCGCGGGGGGTATCGGACCGCCGCCGGCGTTCTTCGTGTGCCTGGACGGCTGCCTGCTACGAACGTCCAGGCGCGGTGTCCAGAGACCCTGGACGCAGGCGCGCCGGATAGGCTCGAACGATGTCGGAGCCGATCGGCCTCACCGAGGCGACGCGGTCGCGACTTGCGCAGCCGATGGCGGGTCGGGAGCTCGCGGCGCAGGCGATCGTCGGGCTTCCGCTCCTGCTCGCCGCGGGCCTGCTGGCCGCGACAGCGACAGAAGGCCGCGTCGACGCCTTCGACGTCGTGCTGTTCGTCCTCGCCGCCGCGGTCATGGGCAACCTCGAGTTCGAGACGGGGTTCGGCTCGCTCGTCCCGACGCAGCTGATCTTCGTGCCGATGCTGTTCGTCCTGCCGCCGGCGATCGTGCCGCTCGTCGTCGTCGCGGCGCTCGCGCTCGCCGACCTGCCCGACCTCCTGCTGCGGCGCCTGCATCCCCAGCGCCTTGTCGCGGTTGTCGGCGACGCCTGGTTCGCGCTCGGCCCCGCGCTCATCTTCGTGCTCGCCGACGTGCGCGATCCTGGGCTGGGCGACTGGCCGCTGTACGTCCTCGCGCTTGCGTCGCAGTTCGCCGGCGACCTCGGCAGCTCGACGCTGCGCGGGCTCGTCGCCCACGGCGTGCGCCCGACGCTGCAGCTCGGCGTTCTGCGCGAAGTCTGGCTCGTCGACGCGCTGCTGTCGCCGATCGGGCTGCTGGCCGCCCTGGCGAGCACCGTCGAGCACCGTGCCTACCTGCTCGTCATGCCGCTCGGCGCTCTGCTCGCCGTCTTCGCGCGCGAGCGGCGCGAGCGGATCGGGACGGCGATCGAGCTGAGCTCGGCCTACCGCGGCACGGCGCTGCTGCTCGGCGACGTGCTGTCAGAGGACGACGAGTACACCGGGATGCACAGCAAGGGCGTCGTCGTCTTCGCGCTGGAGATCGCCGACGAGCTGACGATTCCGGCGGACGAGCGCCGGCTCGTCGAGTTCGGCGCGCTGTTGCACGACATCGGCAAGATGACGACGCCGAAGGCGATCCTCAACAAGGCCGGCCCGCTCGACGACGCCGAGTGGGAGCAGATGCGCCAGCACACGATCGACGGGCAGCGCATGCTCGACCAGGTCGGCGGCACGTTGCACGACGTCGGCGAGGTCGTGCGCTCCTCGCACGAGCGCTACGACGGCGGTGGCTATCCCGACGGCCTGCGCGCCGACGAGATCCCGCTGGCCGCGCGCGTCGTCTCGGTCGCCGATGCCTACAGCGCGATGACGACGCGGCGCATCTACCGTGACGCGCTCACGCCACAGGTCGCGATCGGAGAGCTGCGTGTCAACGCCGGCGGCCAGTTCGACCCGGTCGTCGTCGACGCGGCGCTCACCGTACTGGCGCGCGACCTGGGCGACGCGATCTCGCTGACCGATGGCGCCGGCGCCGCGTAAGATGGTCGCGCTGCCCGGTCCGACGTTCCGCCCGCGGGCCACGCTCATCAGCGCCCGCCGATCGACCTGAGATGGACGAGTCCACCGCACCTCGCACACCCGTCTTGCCTGCCGACCCGGAGATGCCCGCATGAGCCTGAGGGACTCGCGCCTTGCCGCGCTGAGCCGGATCCGCGACGCCCGCAGCACGCCCGCCCTCAGCCGGGCGATGCCGATCGATCCGTGGCGCCTGGTCTCACGGCGCTTCTCGGTGGAGACCCCGGCTGAGGCCGAGACGCTCTTCGCGATCGCCAACGGCTACATGGGGATCCGCGGGGCGCACGACGAGGGACTGCCCTCCAACAACCCGGGCTTCTTCCTCAACGGCTTCCACGAGACGTGGCCGATCCCCTACGGCGAGGCGGCGTTCGGCTTCGCCACGACGGGCCAGACGATCGTCAGCGCGCCCGACGGCTCGGTCATGCGCCTATACGTCGACGAGGAGCCGCTCGTGCTCGGCGAGTCCGCGCTGCTGCAGTACGAGCGCGTGCTCGACATGCGCAGCGGGATCCTCGAGCGCACGGCGCGCTTTCGCACCGCACGCGGTGCGGTCGTGCAGCTGCGCTCCCGGCGCCTGGCCTCGCTGCACTGGCGCCACCTCGCCGCGATCTCCTACGAGGTCACGCTCGTCTCCGGGATGGCCGACCTGGCGATCGCCTCCGAGCTCGTCACCCACCTGCCCACGCCCAAGGGCGGCGACGACCCGCGCGTCGGCGTGCGCATGGACGAGTCCGCGCTCGCTCCGGTCAACCAGTCCTGCGACGAGACGCGCGTGCTGCTGGAGCTGCGCACGCGCTCCAGCGGCATGGGTCTGGCCTGCGGGATGGAGCACCACATCGAGACCCAGCTGCGCCACAGCGTCGAATCCAGCGTCCAGGCCGACGAGGGGCGCGTCGTGTTCTTCCTCGACGCCGAGCCCGGAGTGCCGGCGCGGGTGACGAAGCTGCTGGGCTACCACCACGCCGCCGATGCGCCGCCCGGCGACCTCCTGCGACGGGTCGCGCGCACGCTCGACCGCGCCGCGGGCGACGGCTTCGAGCGCATCGCCGAGGTCCAGCGCGAGCGCCTGGACGCGTTCTGGGAGCACTCCGACATCGAGATCGACGGCCCGGAGGACATCCAGCAGGCGGTTCGCTTCAACCTGTTTCAGATCCGCCAGGCATCTGCTCGCGTCGAGGGTCACGGGATCGCCGCCAAGGGCCTGACGGGTCGCGGCTACGAGGGCCAGTACTTCTGGGACACCGAGATCTACGTCCTACCGGTGCTGACGTACACGCAGCCACACGTCGCGCGCCGGCTGCTGCACTTCCGCTATGAGATGCTCGACGCCGCCCGCCGGCGGGCGCGCCAGCTCGGCCACCGCGGCGCGTTGTTTCCGTGGCGCACGATCTCCGGCGAGGAGGCGTCGGCGTACTACGCCGCGGGTACCGCGCAGTACCACATCAACGCGGCGATCTCCTACGCGGTGCGGCAGTTCGTCCGCGTCACGGGCGACGAGGAGTTCATCGCCCGCGAGGGCATCGAGATCCTCGTCGAGACGGCGCGCCTGTGGGCCGACCTGGGCTTCTTCTCCAAGCGCCGCGACGGCGCCTTCTGCATCCAGGGCGTGACCGGGCCCGACGAGTATTCGGCCGTCGTCGACAACAACGCCTACACGAACCTCATGGCACGCGAGAACCTCGCCGCCGCCGCCGAGGGCCTGGAGATGCTGCGCGAGACCGACCCCGACGCCTACGACAGCCTCGTCGCGCGGCTGCGCATCGACCGCGACGAGCCCGCGGAGTGGTGCCAGGCGGCGCAGCTGATGTTCGTCCCCTACGACGAGCGCGCCGGCGTGCTGCTGCAGGACGAGCACTTCCTCAACCGCAAGCCATGGGACTTCGAGCACACGCCGCTGGACCACTATCCGCTGCTGCTGCACTACCACCCGCTGAACATCTACCGCCACCAGGTCATCAAGCAGACCGACGTCGTACTGGCCACGTTCCTCGCCGGCGACCGCTTCTCGCCGGAGGAGAAGCTGCGGGTGTTCGAGTACTACGACCCGCTGACGACCGGCGACTCGTCGCTGTCGTCGTGCGTGCAGAGCGTCATGGCGGCCGAGGTCGGCGACACGCAGGCGGCCTACGACTACTTCCTGCTCAGCGTCGCGGTGGATCTGGCCAATCTCGCCGGCAACGTGTCCGACGGGATCCACGTCGCGTCCTGCGGCGGGGTCTGGATGGCGCTCGTCAACGGCTTCGCCGGGCTGCGCGACATCGACGGCCACGACCTGCGCTTCACGCCCCGCCTGCCGGCCGACTGGCAGCGGATGCGCTTCCGGCTCATCTTCCGCGGCAGCCGGATGGAGGTCGAGATGCGCCAGGACGCGACGACGTTCACCCTCCTCGATGGCGCTCCGCTGACGCTCGAGGCCGAGGGCCGCAGCTTCACGGTCGCGGCCGGCGAGCCGGTGGTCGTGCCGGCGGTCGTGCCCGCCGCGGCGGGGTAGGCGCGTTTCTTCGCCTTCTCTTCGTCAAGCTTTCATAAACACCGCGGCCAGGGCTGATGTTGTCGCGGGTCGGCCGCCGGGGACGGCGTGCCGTCCCTGTCTTCGGCGACTGGAGTGTGCTCGTGCCCGTATGTCCGTCTCCCACCGTTGGATCGAGCGTCCGCTCGCTGGCGGCCGCCGCCGCGCTGCTCGCAACCGGGCTCGCGTTGACCGCCTGCGGTGGCGACGCCGAGGGCAGCGGCCCGGCGAGCGGCCAGCCGCCCGACCGGGCGCGCGGCGGTCTTGCCGCCGACCCGCAGGTCCGGGCCTGCCTGAGCAAGCAGGGGGTGACGCTGCCCGCGCGCGGCGGTCGCGGTGGTCGGCCGCCGGGCGGGCGACCGCCGGCGGGTACGAACGCACGACCGCCGACCGGCACCACGACGCAGCCCCGGCGCGGTGGCCCGGGTCGTGATCCGGCGCAGCGCGCCAAGCTCCAGGCCGCGCTGAAGGCCTGCGGCGTGGCGCCGACCGACCGCCGCGGCCCACCAACTGCGGGCGCGACCCCGACCCAGACGGTGCCGAGCGCCGCGGCGAACTGACCGTGCGCCGGCCCGGCCGACGGATCGAAGCTCGTCTCGCGGCTCCCGCTGCGCTCGCCCTGCTGGCCGCGGCGGGGATCGCCATCGCCGTGACGACCGTGGGCTCCGACGCCCGGGAGGGTGGCAGCGCCGAGCGCACCGCGACCGTCAAGCGCGGGATCGTCCAGTCGACCGTGTCGGCCAGCGGCAGCCTCGCGCCGGCCAACCAGCTCGAGCTCGACTTCGGTGCCGCCGGCGAGGTACGCAAGATCTACGTCAAGCCCGGTGAGCACGTCAGCGCCGGCGAGCTGCTGGCGACGATCGATCCGAGCGCCGCCGAGGTCGACCTGGCCGAGGCCCGCGCGACGCTGCAGTCCGCCCGCGATGCGCTGACCAACGCGCAGTCCGGCACGACGGCGACGACGAGCGCGTCGACCGGGGCCGGCGCGACGATGACCGTCAGCGCTCCAGGCGACGCCGGCCCGGCGCGCCTGGCCACGATCGCGCTGGTCGCCGGCGCGCCCTCCGCGCGGGCGGTGGCGGCTGCTGCGCCGGCCGGCGCAGCAGCGAAGGCGAAGCAGGAGGCGCTCGCCAAGGCCAAGGCCAAGGCGCTCGCCAAGGCCAAGGCCAAGGCGAAGGCCAAGGCCAAGGCGCTCGCCAAGGCCAAGGCCAAGTCGGCCGCCGCAGCGAAGGCCAGGTCGCAGGGCGCTGCGAGCCCGTCCGGCGGCTCCGGGGCGGCGGGCGGCGGCGGTGCTCGCGCCGCGGCGACCGGCGGCGGCTCGGGCTCCGGTGCCGGCTCCGGTGGCGGCTCAGGCTCGGCGGCGATGTCCGTCGCCTCCGCCAGCGCCGCCGTCAAGAGCGCGGAGCTGAGCGTCACCAAGGCCGAGAAGGCGCTGGCGGCGACGAAGCTGCGGGCACCGATGGCGGGCACGGTCGCCGCCGTCAACGGCGCGGTCGGCGACACGGCCGGCAGTGGCTCGGGCGCGTCGGCGTCGTCCACATCGGCGAACGGGGGCAACGCAGCCGCGGGCGCTGGGAACGGCGCCGGCGCGAGCTCGGGCTCCGGGTTCGTCACACTCGTGCAGGTCAGCCGCTTCGGGATGGAGGTCTCGCTCAGCGAGTCGGACATTGGCAAGGTCAAGGCCGGCCAGGCGGCCACCGTGACCGTCAGCGCCGTCGCCGGGACCGAGCTCTCCGCGCACGTGGAGACCGTCGGCGTGCTCGCGTCGTCGAGCTCGAGCAGCGGCGCGGTCAGCTACCCGGTCACGCTGAAGCTCGACCAGAGCGCCTCGAAGCTGAAGGCGGGGATGACCGCGAGCGCGGACATCGTCGTCGCGCAGGCGTCGGGGCTCGTCGTACCCAACCAGGCGCTGACCGGGTCGAACGTCACCGTCGTGCGAGACGGCAAGCGGTCTGATCAGACCGTGGACACCGGCGTCGTCGGCGAGTCCTCCACGCAGATCCTGAGCGGCCTGGCCGACGGCGACGAGGTCGTCGTCCGCTCGGCG
>JBBSQG010000155.1:0-7085 GCA_038258125.1 Solirubrobacterales bacterium | reverse complement strand
AGCCGTCCGGGCTCGCCAGTCGGATCACCTGCCCGCTGACGGTGCGCTTCCAGTCCCGGGGATGCACGAACGCGAGCCCAAGCGGCGGAACGGAGACGATCCGGACGGGCAGCTGCTTGGCCGCCGGCCGATCGCTGTCCCCGCCGGGCCACACCACGATCGCGGCGACGATGATTCCCGCCAGCAACAACACGGCGCCGCCGAGGCGGCGCCGTGTCAGCGCTGCGGTGATGCGTTCACGCATCTACCGGACGGTACGAACGCCCTCCCGCCGACGCAGCAGCAGGCCGCCGGCCAGGGCCAGCAGACCGGCCAGGGACAGGCCGACGACGTCGGTGCCGGTGAACGGCAGCGAGCCGGAGCTCAGGTCCGTGCCACCGCCGCCGCCGCCGTTGCCGTCGCTGCCCTCGGAATCATCGTCGGGGTCGTAGGCGTTGTTGATGTCGTTGCCGACGTGACAACCCGGATCCTTGGCGTCGATCAGGCCGTCGCCGTCGTTGTCCTTCTTGTCGGAACACTGGGCGGAGCCGCCGTCGTCGCCGTTGTCGCCGTTGTCGCCCGAGCCGCCGGTGTCGGCTGCGTCGGTCTCGTCGTCATCGCTGGCGACGAAGGAGCTCGGGTTCGTGGCGTCGTTGTCGCTGTGGCAGCCCGGATCGTTGGTGTCGGCGACGCCGTCGCCGTCGTTGTCGATCGTGTCCGAGCACTGCGTCCCGGCCTCAGGGGCCACGCTGAAGGACTCGGAGGCCGCCGTCGTCTCCTTGAGCAGCGAGTTCGTGCCGATCTGCAGTGCGAAGACGTCGAGCGCCTCACGCACGGCCGAGGCACCAGCGATCTCCTCTGCGTTGCAGATGATCGGCAGCAGACCCGGCAGGCCGGACTTGGTGTCCGGAGTGCCGTTCGCGCAACCCGGGGCCGGAATCCCGACGCCGACACCACCAAGGCCGACGACCTTGGACGTGTTGGTGACGACCGGAGCGGCGCCGATGCAGGACTTCGAGCTGCTCGTCGACTGAGCGACATCCGCAACCGCGCCACCGCTCGTGGCGACGTTCGCCGTGTTGGCGGCGCCGACCGCGGTCTGGCAGGTGGCGTCGGTCCCGATGCCGCCCTGGCTGTCCGCGGCACCGACGCCGAGCCCAAGCAGCGAGGCTCGCGCGACGGCGAAGTCGTTCTTGGAGCCCGTCGTCGTGGTCTCGGAGTGCATCCGCAGGACGGTCAGGCAGACCTGCTGGTTCAGCGAGGTGCACAGCGGGTCGAGGACATCGGTCTGCAGGCCCTGCAGCGGACCGTCCTTCGTCTCGCCCGTCGCGGTGTCGACCGGGACGATGTCCTGGCCGAACAGACCAAGGAGGGAGATGTGGCCGTGGTAGCTGCCGTCGGCGTTGCGCTCGCCGCGGGAGCGGCCGACAACCACGTCCTCGCCGGAGTCGCCGCCGTCGGGGTCGGCGGCCAGCGGACGCTCAGAGCTCGGGTCGATGTCCGCGACGGCGATGGTGCCCTGCCCGTGGGGGTTGGTGCCATGGGTCGGCGGCTGCGTCGCCGGATCGGTCGCGGTAGCGCGCGTCTTGGAGTTTGTTGTGGCCTTCTTCAGCCCGCTCTTGGTCTTGCCGAGCAGGGCGGACGTCTTGTCGCCGGTCTTCTGGACAGTGCTCTCCAGGCCGGTTTTAAGCTGCTGGCCCGCCTGCACAAGGGCTTCGCGCGCATTACGAAGATCGCCTGCGCCGAACGAGCCGGCTGGCAGGGCAAAAATCACTACGCTGCCGATGCAGAGCGCAAGTGCCCCGAGCTTCTTACGGGTCATGCGTTTCCTCCCACTGTTAGTTGCATTCGCGCCCGCCGATCCCTGTCGCGAATGCCGGTCCACCTCGACCGTGCCCTGGTAAAGATGTTCTCAAACGCTACCGCAGACTACCGGTGCCCGTGGTCAGGATGCGAGATCTGCGCCCATTGCACGCACATATGCGTCGGCGAGCGAGTCCGCGCCGTAGGTCGAACGCAGCCCGTCGGCCGAGTCACGGGCGATCAGCCGGCCGTCCCGGATCAGCGCGATCTCCTTGCAAAGCTCGTCGGCTTCCTCGAGATAGTGCGTCGTCAGGAGGATCGTCGTGCCCTCCTCGTGCAGGCGATGGATGTAGCGCCACAGCTCCAATCGCAGCTCGAAGTCGACGCCCGCGGTCGGCTCGTCGAGGATCACCAGGCGCGGCTCGTGCATGAGCGCGCGCGCGAGCAGCAGCCGCCGGCGCATGCCCCCCGACAGCTTCGGCGCGCGCACGCCGGCCTTCGCGCGCAGGTCGAAGACGTCCATCATCTCGGCCGCACGGCGACGCGCCTCGGGACGCTTCATCCCGAAGTAGCCACCGTGGTAGAGCAGCGTCTCCTCGACGTCGAGGAAGCGGTCGAGGTTGACGTCCTGCTCGGCGAGGCCGACCATCCGGCGCGCGGCGAGCACGTCGTGGGGCTGGCCGAAGATGTCGATCTCGCCGCCCGTGACGCGGATGAGGTTGCAGACGGCGCTGATGATCGTCGTCTTGCCCGCCCCGTTGGGTCCGAGCAGGCCGAAGAAGGCGCCCGCCGCGATCTCCAGGTCGAAGTCCTGGACGGCGAGAAAGCCGCTCGTGCCACGGTAACTCGCGCCACGGGCCCCGCCGCGCCGGACGACACGCCGGTCGGCGCGGCTGTCGTCGTAGCGCTTGGTCAGGCCGCGGATGCTGAGCGCGTTGGGCACCGGTTCCAGGCTAGGTGGTCCATTCGGCCACCGGGCGTCGACGAGCCGGCGGAGCCGATGACTAGGATGCCCGCATGCCCCTGATCCCTTCGGTCGTTCAGCGCAGCGCGCGCGGCGAACGCGAGTACGACATCTACTCGCGCCTGCTCAACGAGCGCATCATCTTCCTCGGCACGCCGATCAACGACCAGGTCGCGAACCTCATCGTCGCTCAGTTGCTGCATCTGGAGTCCGAGGATCCCGAGAAGGACATCTCGCTCTACATCAACTCGCCGGGCGGTTCGATCTACGCCGGCCTGGCGATCTACGACACGATGAACTTCGTCAAGCCCGACATCCAGACGATGTGCATGGGCGTCGCGATGTCGATGGGCTCGCTGCTGCTGACCGCCGGCGCCAAGGGCAAGCGCTTCTCGCTGCCCAACAGCCGCGTGCTCATCCACCAGCCGTCAGCCGGCTTCGAGGGCCAGTCCTCCGACATCGAGATCCACATGAACGAGATCATCAAGACGCGCAAGCGGATGGACGAGATCTACGCCAAGCACACCGGCCAGAGCGAGGAGCAGGTGCGCCTCGACATGGAGCGCGACCGTTTCTTCAAGCCCGATCAGGCCGTCGAGTACGGGCTGATCGACCGCGTCCTCGACAAGCACTAGTCGCCACACCCCAGCGCCGGAGGCCGGGGCCAGGGCTACAGCCCGTAGAGTTCGCCGTACTTCGTCGTCAGGTGGTCGAGCATCGGCTGCGGGTCCAGCGGGCCGCCGACGGCCTGCTCGATGAGCTCGGACGCGGTCAGCAGGCGGCCGTGACGGTGGATCTTCTCGCGCAGCCAGGCGCGCAGCGCGCCGAGTTCCCCGCGTGCCAGCTCGGCGTCAAGCTCGGGTAGATCGCCCTTGGCGACCCGCCATAGCTGGGCGGCGAGCACGTTGCCGATCGCGTAGGTCGGGAAGTAGCCGATGATCCCCTCCGACCAGTGGATGTCCTGCAGAACGCCGCGCAGGTCGTCGGGCACCTCGATGCCGAGGAACTGCTTCATCTTCGCCGCCCACGCGGCGGGCAGGTCGGCCGGGTCGAGCGAGCCGTCGATCAGCGCCAGCTCAAGCTCGAAGCGCAGGATGACGTGCAGCGAATACGTCACCTCGTCGGCCTCCACGCGGATGAGCGTCGGGCGCACCACGTTGATCGCGCGGATGAACGTGTCCAGGTCGATCTCGCGCAGCGTCAGCGGGAAGCGGTCGCGCATCCGCGGCAGCCAGTGCGTCCAGAACTGCGGGCTGCGGCCGACGAGGTTCTCCCACAGCCGGCTCTGGGACTCGTGCACGCCGAGCGACACGCCTCCGCACAGCGTCGTGCGCTCCAGGGCCGGGTCGACACCGCTCTCATAGAGGCCGTGGCCGACCTCGTGCATGAGCGCGAACAGGCCCGTCAGGCTGTGGTCGTCAAAGCGCGACGTGACGCGCACGTCGCTGCGCGCGGGCGAGGCCGCAAACGGATGGACGGCGTCATCCAGGCGCCAGCCACCGGCGTCGAAGCCCATCGACTTCACGATCTCCAGGCCGATCTCTCGCTGCGCGGCGACCGGGAAGCTGCCGGCGAAGACCTCCTGGCGGGCGGGGCGCATCGCGATCTGCGACAGCAGCGGTACGAGCCCGGCCTGGAGGCGCTCGAAGAGCGCCGAGACCTGCGCGGCGGTGGTGCCCGGCTCGTAGCGGTCCAGCAGCGGGTCGTAGGGGTGTTCGGCCTCGGGGAAGCAGGCGGAGTAGCGCCGCGCGAGCTCGATGTTGCGCCGTAGCGCCGGCTCGAAGAGCGTGTAGTCGTTGGCCTCGCGGGCCGCCAGCCAGGCGGCCATGCCGTCCGAGCCGGCGCGCGACAGCTCGGCGGTCAGCTCGCCGGGCACGCGGCGGGCGACCTCGTGGTCACGGCGCACGGCGCGCACGATCAGCGGCTCGGCCTCGGCGGCCGCGTCGAGCAGCGGACCGAGCTCGGGGTCGACGAGCTTCTCGTGGGCCATGCGGCTGATCGTGGCCAGTGCCTCGCCGCGCGCGGGGGCGCCCTCGGCGGGCATCATCACCTGCTGGTCCCACGCGAGCAGGTGGCCGGTGTGGTTGAGGTCGGTGAGCTCCCCGAGGCGCTCGCTCAGCTCAGCGGCGAGGTTAGGCGACGGCATGCTCGATCGCGCCGAGCGACTCGATCTCGATGCGGATCACGTCGCCGGAGCTCAGAAACCGGCGCGGGTCCATCGACATGCCGACGCCGCTCGGGGTGCCGGTGAGGATGAGGTCGCCGGGCTCCAACGTGCAGGTCTCGGCGATGAAGTCGACGAGCTCCTGCGGGCCGAAGACGAGGTCGCTCGTGGAGGAGTCCTGACGCAGGTCGCCGTTGACGTGCGTCGTGAGGCGCAGGGCGCGTGCGTCGGGGACCTCCTCGGTCGTCGTGATCCAAGGCCCCCACGGGCAGAACCCGTCCGCGCCCTTCGCGCGCGTCCACTGCGGCTCGCGGCGCTGCAGGTCGCGCGCGCTGACGTCGTCGGCGACCGCGTAACCGGCGATCTTGCCGCGCTCGCCGATTACGACGACGAGCTCGCCCTCGTAGTCCAGTCGCTTGACGACGGCGGGGCAGCTGACGGTCCCGTTCGGCGGCGCGCTCGAGCTCGGCAGCTTCATGAAGACGATCGGGAACTCGGGCAGCTCCTTGCCCTGCTCCTGCGCGTGGGCGGCGTAGTTGAGGCCGATCCCGAAGATCGCGCGCGGGCGCGGGACCGGGGCGAGCAAGGTGACGTCAGCGAGCTTGAAAGGCTCGCCCAGCGCGGGGTCCCAGTCGTCCGTACGCAGGCGCTCGAGCACGCTGTCGCGCTTGGCGACGAACGAGATCACCTCGTCGTCGCGGACTTGACCGGCGCGCGGCGTGGTGGAACCCGGCGGGAGGAAGGTGGCGAGGCGCATGCGGCGCCGAAGACTAGTCCTCCGCGGCGGCCGGGTCGTCAAGGGGTTCCCGACGAAACGTCCGGTACACGGGCGTTTCGTCGGGGACACCTTCTCGGCGCTACGCCGCCAGCAGCAGGTGGACGTCGCCGAACTCGTGCCAGCGGTAGCCGCGCTCGAGCGCGGCGCGGTAGGAGTCCGCGACGAGCGCGCAGCCACCGACGGCCTCCAGCATCAGCAGGTGGGTCGCTGCGGGTTCGTGCCAGCCGGTCAGGAGCCCGTCGACCGCGCGCACGCCGTGCCCCGGCCCGGCCGGCGTGATGGGCGCGCGCTTTTCGGGCGCTGAGGCCCCGGAATGCGCGGCCCCCGAAGGTCCGACGGTCGCGGCACGGCGCGGGTTCGCGCTTTCCGGGCGCTGAGGCCCCGGAACGCGCGGCGATGCACGTCGTACTGGTGTCTGGCCGGGGGTGACGACGTGGCGCGTCCAGCCATGGCCGGGCGCGACCGTTCCGTCGGCACGCGCGACGGTCTCCAGAGCGCGGACGACGGTGGTGCCGACCGCCACGACGCGCCCCCCGCCGGCCCGGGCGGCGTTGATCGCTCGCGCGGTCGACGGCGGGACGGAGAAGCGCTCGGGGTAGGGCAGCTCGCCGGCCTCCTGCGACGACACGCCGGTGTGCAGCGTGACCGGCGCAACCGCGACTCCGCGCATGACGAGCGCGGTGACGAGCGCGTGAGTGAACGGGCGCCCGGCGCTCGGCATCTCGGCGCTGCCGGGCTGCGTCGCGAAAACGGTCTGATAGTCGCTCAGCGGCCAGTCGCGTGCGACGTAGCCGTAGCGGATCGGGGCGCCGTGGCGGCGCAGGTAGTCCAGCAGCGGCGTGTGGCCCGTGCTGAGCTCGGCGAGCCACAGCCGCGCGCCGGTCAGGTAGGGCGCCAGCAGCATCGCGCATGCGCCTCCGGGCAGCGCGACCCGCTCCCCGGCGCGACCGCCCGCGAAGCGCTCGCCGCCCGCGCGCAGCTCGACGACCCAGCGCCGCTCGCTGCCGGCGGGCGTCGAGAGATGCAGGCGCAGGGCGGTGCCGTCGGCGCGCTGCGCGGGGAGCGCGGCGGGCAGCGTCGCCGACGTGTTGACGACGACGATGTCGCCCGCACGCAGGTGGTCGGGCAGGTCGCGCGCGTGGGCGTGCGTGAGCCCGTCGCCGGTGGCGACGAGCATCCGCACCGCGTCGCGGGCCAGGCCGCGTGCCTCGGGCGGCTCGTGCGCCTCGCGGCGCGCGGGCACGATCACGGGCGCGCACGCCGGCGCGCCAGACACCGGCGCGATCACGCGGGAACCGCCGCCGCGGCCAGATCCGCGGCGCGATGGCGCCCGCTCGGCACGTCGCCCTCGATCAGCGCCAGCAGCCCCGGCACGCTCGCCTGCGGCGGCGGGCGGT
>JBBSQG010000154.1:0-7089 GCA_038258125.1 Solirubrobacterales bacterium | reverse complement strand
CGATCGCGATCGCCCTGCGCGCCTGCGCCTACGTCGAGACGCGGGCGGACCTCGCTGCCGCCACGGCGCTGCTGGAGGAGGCACACGCGATCATCGCCGGATCGGAGGCGCGTCTGGAGCAGTGTCGCGTGTCGCTGCACCTCGGCGTTGTGCTGCGCCGGGCACGGCGACGGTCCGACGCCGCACAGGCACTCGGCGACGCGCTCGAGCTCGCGCGCGAGTGCGAGGCGCGATTGGTCGAGGAGCGCGTGCTGGCCGAGCTTGAGGTCGCGGGTGCGCGGATGCAACGCGCCGCGCGGCGGGGCGCCGACGCGCTCAGCCCGAGCGAGCGGCGCGTCGTCTCTCTGGCGATCGAGGGGCTGTCCAACCGGCAGATCGCCGAGGCGCTGTTCGTGACGCGCAAGGCGGTCGAGTGGCACCTGGGCAACGCCTTCCGCAAGCTCGACGTGCGCTCACGCCAGGAGCTGGCGGGAGCCGTCGGCGAGTAGCGGCGTCTAGCGGACGCCGGCCGGGGGGCCGCAGGCGGCGACGTCGTCGACGAGCTTGTGGCCGCTCTCGGCCGTCCAGCGATCGGCGTCGACGAGCTGCTGGATGAGGTCCTCGACCGCAGCGAGCTCGTCGTAGCCGTCGCCGTCGAAGAACAGCGCGTCGGCGGCGTTGCGGATCGTCTGGGCCTCGTCGGAGGTCAGCTTGACGTTGCCGATCTGCTCAAGGGTCTTCACGACGCGGCCGTAGGCCTGGGAACGTGCGTTGTCCATAGCGGGCAACGCTAGCGCGCCTGCAAGGCGTCCTGGCCGACGGCGAGGGCGAGGGCGAGCCGGCGGTCGATCGTCCTGGCCGAGTCCGGCGTCAGGTCGATCGTGTAGATGTCGCGGAACTTGCCGAGCTGGCGCCGGTTCTCGCCGAGGATCTCCTCGCCGCGCTTGAAGACGAAGTGGTAGGGGATCGGCAGCCAGTCGGCGATGTTCTCGACGTAGGGGATGAAGCCGACGAGGCGCCGGAAGAGCGCGACCCCGAGGCTCTTCTCCGTCGAGAGGAAGAGCTCCTGGCCGGCCGCGTCGTTGATGCGAAACGTCGAACGCAGCAGGCTCGCGCCGAAGACCTTCGTGATCTCGCCGATCTTCGCGCCCGCCTCGTCGGTGATGTCGTACGTCGCGCGGGGGTCGAAGCGCTGGCGCGCCTTGATACGCAGCAGCTCCTGCGTCTTGCCCGCGTCGAGATAGAAGCGGATGTCCTCCTTGAACTTGAAGCGCTTCTGCTCGACGAAGCAGATCGCGTCGCCCGGCGTGCTGCCGTCGGGCGCCGGCAGGAAGAACTCGTACTGGTTGATGACGAGCTTGATCTTCTGGCGCAGGACGAAGACGTCGTGCTGGTTGGGGTCGACGGTCATGGCCAACAGGGTAGAGCCCGCCGCGTGCGTGGCTACAACGCCAGCTGCTCGCCCTCGATCGCCAGCAACAGGCGCTTGCGGTCCAGCCCGCCGGTGTAGCCGCCCAGGCCGCCCGAGCTCGACAGCACGCGGTGGCAGGGCACGACGATCGGGATCGGGTTGGAGCCCAGCGCCCCGCCGGCGGCGCGAAACGCGGTCGGCGAGCCGGCGGCGATCGCCATCTGCTTGTACGTGCTCGTCGCGCCGAACGGGATCTGCGCACAGGCCTGCAGCACGCGGCGGCGAAAGCCAGGCGCCGACAGCGACCAGTCCAGCGCCAGGTCAAAGCCTTCGCGGCGACCGGCGAAGTACTCGTCGAGCTCGCGGCGCACGGCGTCCAGGCGCGCGGGCGCTTCGACGATCGCCGGCGACAGCCGCAGCGCGACGTCGTCGAGGATCTCGTCCAGGCCGCCGTTCTCCAGCTCGTAGGCGATCCGCGCCAGCCCGCGCGGCGTGGTGACGGCGACGAGCCGGCCGCAGGGGCTGTCGACGGTCGCGTAGGCGGCGTCCGCCAGCCCCTCGTCGGCCGCGCGCGCGGCGGTGTGGGCGGCGAGCGCGGCGGCCTCACCGGGCAGCAGATCAGGTCGTGGCAGCGGCATCGGTGAGCTCCTCTCGTAGGGCCTTCAGGCCGTCGGCGGCGGCGCGCCGCGCGGCCGCCTCGCTGCAGTGCAGGGCAGCGGCGATCTCGGCGTGGGTCAGGTCGGCGGCGTAGCGCAGCGTCAGCACCTCGCGCTGGCGGTCGGGCAGAGTGCGCACACGCTCCCAATGGTCGTTGGAGTCGTGCACCGCCGCGGGCGGCGGCTCGGTCCCGGCGCCGACCGCCGCGTCGCGGATCTCGGCCACCGGAAGCGGGTTGCGCCGCCGCGCGCGGTGGACGTCCAGCGCCTTGCGATGGGCGATCGTCAGCACCCAGGCCCGCAGGTTGGAGTCCGGCCGCAGGCGCGGGTAGGCGCGCAGCGCGGACAGAAACGTCTCCTGGAAGGCGTCGTCGGCGTCGTGGCGACCGAGCGCGGCGACGAGGAAGCGCAGCACGTCGTCGCGCTGGTCGTCGAGGACGCGCTGAAACGGCGGCAGGCGGGCGGTGTCGGGGTTGGACATCGGGGATGAAACGCGCGCGGGGTGGCCGGCGTGAGGTGGCGGCCGGGTTATTCCGGGACGAGCGCGTTGATGCCGGTCAGCGCGCGGCCGATGATGAGCTTCTGGATCTGCGACGTGCCCTCGTAGAGCGTCGTCACGCGCACGTCGCGAAACCAGCGCTCGACGGGGTGGTCGTCGACGTAGCCCGCGCCGCCGTGGACCTGGATCGCCTCGTTGGCGCACCACTGCGCGGCCTCGGTGGCGAACAGCTTGGCGATCGACGTCTCGGTCGTGCACGGTTGCCCGGCGTCGCGCAGGGCGCCCGCTCGCCAGACGAGCAGCCGCGCGGCGTCGGTCTTGACACGCATCTCGGCGAGCATCGCCTGCACGAGCTGGAAGCTCGCGATCGGGCGGCCGAACTGCACGCGCTCCTTGGCGTAGGAGACCGACTCCTCGACGCAGCCCTGGCAGATCCCGACGCAGCCGGCGGCGACGGAGTAGCGCCCGCCGTCCAGCGCGCTCATCGCGATCTTGAAGCCCTGACCGACCTCGCCGAGCAGTCCGTCGTCGGCGACGAAGACGCCGTCGAGCGCGATTGCGGCGGTGTCTGAGCCGTGCAGCCCCATCTTGTGCTCGATCGGCTGCGTGACGAAGCCGGGCTGCTCGGTGTCGACGAGAAAGCAGGCCAGGCCCCTGTGCTTCAGGGCCGGCTCGGTCTGGGCGAAGATCAGCGCGACCTTCGCCTCGTTGCCGAGCGAGATCCACATCTTGGACCCGTGCAGCTCCCAGCCGCCGTCGACCTTCGTCGCGCGCGTGCGCTGGCCGGCGGCGTCCGAGCCGGCCTCCGGCTCGGTCAGCCCGAAGCAGCCCAGCCACTCGCCCGAGCAGAGCCTGGGCAGGTAGGCCGACTTCTGCGCCTCCGTGCCCCAGGCGAGGAGCGACCCGCAGACCAGCGACGTCTGCACGGAGATCACCGTGCGCATCGCGCTGTCGCCGCGGCCGATCTCCTCGACGACGAGCGCGTAGGTCACGTAGTCCAGGCCCGCGCCGCCGTACTCGCGCGGGACGATCGCGCCGAGGTAGCCCTGGGCGGCGAGCATGCCCACGAGCGCGCGGTCGAAATGCCCGTCGCGCGCGTTCTGCTTGGCCCGGGCGACGATCTCCCGCTCGGTGAAGTCGCGCGCCGTGGCGCGGATCAGCTCCTGCTCGTCGGTCAGGTCGAAATCCATCGTGCGACGCTAGCGTAGGCCGATGCGCGTGCTTCTCATCGGCGGCGGCTGTCGCGGCCTGGCCCTGGTCTCCAAGCTCGCGGCCGAGGGCCACGCCGTACGCGCGGTGACCCGCTCGGAGGCGCGGCGGGCGGCGATCGAGTCGGCCGGGGCGGAGTGCTGGATCGGCGATCCCGACGTCGTCGGCACCCTGCGTTACGCGCTGGAGAACGTGACGGTGCTCGTCTGGGCGCTCGGCACGGCGACCGGCCCGGCGGACGACGTCGCCGCGCTGCACGGTTCGCGGCTGGAGATGATGCTCTCCAAGACGATCGACACGACGGTGCGCGGCGTCGTCTACGAAGCGGCCGGGACGCTCGCGCCCGAGACGTTCGAGACCGGGCTGGCGCAGCTGCGGCGCGTCTGCGAGCGCAACGAGATCCCGTTCGAGCTCGTCCACGCCAACCCCGCTGACGCCGAGACCTGGGCGGCGGCGGCGGGTGCCGCGATAGACGGCGTGCTGACGGCGCGGTAGGGCGGGCGCGGGTCAGCGCAGGGGCACGAAGCGCACCGCGTCGAGCAGCGTGCGCTCCAGCGCTCCGCCGGCCTCGCGGCGTACGAGCACGAGCCGCTCGTCACCGTCGCACGCGACCGGGGCGATCAGCCGCCCGCCGGGCGCGAGCTGCTGCTCAAGCGCCGCCGGCACCGCGCCGCTCGCCGTGGCCGCGACGTTGATCGCAGCAAACGGGGCGCGCTCGGGCAGCCCGCGCGCGCCGTCGCCCGCGACGATCGTCGCGTTGTCGATCCCGGCCAGCGCGAGTGAGCGGGTGGCCTGTGCGGCGAGCTCGCCGTCGAGCTCGACGCCGTAGACATGGTGTGCCAGGCGCGACAGCAGCGCGGCGTGGTAGCCCGACCCGCTGCCGACGTCGAGCACGACGTCGTCCGGCTCAAGCTCGAGCAGCTCGCACATGCGTGCCACGAGCGTCGGCTGGGAGATCGTCTGGCCGCCGCCGATCGGCAGCGGGCGGTCGACGTAGGCAAACTGCTCGAGCGACGGCGCGATGAACAGCTCGCGCGGAACCTCGGCGACTGCGGCACGCACTCGCTTGTCGGCGATCCGCGATGCCAGGCTCGACAGGAGGTCCTCGCGACTCATCGGAGCGCCGGCGTTGGCCGAGGCCTAACCGCTCGCTCGGTCGAGCTCGGGCTGCACGCGGCCGAGCAGGTCGCCGACGATCCGCGCCGTCGCGCCCCAGATCACGGCGTCCGCGGAGAGGTCGTAGACGTCGCTGCGAAACGGGATCCCGCGGTGGAGCAGACGTCGCCGATTGCACGCGGCGCGCAGATCGTCGAGGCGCAGCTCGAGCACCTCCTCCACCTCCTGTGGCGAGATCGTCCATGGCATCCCGGGTTCGATCAGGCCGACGAACGGATAGACGCCGAAGTTCGTCGCGACCGTCGGCACCGGGCGCAGCGCGCCGAGCACGCGCACCGCGTCGCGCGGTAGACCGATCTCCTCCTCTGCCTCGCGCAGGGCGGTCGTCACGAGGTCCGGGTCTGCCTCGTCGCGCCGACCGCCGGGGAAC
Source organism: Solirubrobacterales bacterium (assembly GCA_038258125.1). Classification (GTDB taxonomy): domain Bacteria; phylum Actinomycetota; class Thermoleophilia; order Solirubrobacterales; family Solirubrobacteraceae; genus CADCVQ01. The sequence goes on along the minus strand of JBBSQG010000154.1, from coordinate 1,789 downwards.
GCGATCTCACCGGCGTGGCTGCGCAGATCATGGCGGCGGCGGGTGAAGACTGCATGCAGACCCGGGTACCGTCGCGAGGAGGTCTCCGCTTGCGGCGACCGAAGAGCGAGATCCTCGTAGTACAGCGCGACGAGGACGGCCGCCTTCGTGCGGCCGTGCACCTCCACGGCGGTCGCCTCCGCGGGGTCCAGCAGGACCGCCCGCAGCGCGTCAGGCAGCGAGCTCGGTGCGCTCGACACGCTCGTCGAACATGACCTCGCCGTCGAGGGTGCGGTGCACGGGGCACTTCGTCGCGATGACCTTCAGGCGCTGGACCTGCTGCTCGGTCAGGCCGGCGGGCAGGCGCAGGATGAGGCTGAACTTCGTCGGGCAGCCGCGCTCGGCCGGCACGTACTCGCACTCGACCTCGACGCCGCGCAGGTCCCAGCCCTTGCGCTGGGCGTACATCTCCATCGTCACGGCGGTGCACGACGCGAGGCTCGCGGCGAGCAGCTCCTGGGGCGAAGGGGCGGCGTCCTCACCGCCGAGGTCGACGGGCTCGTCGCAGTTCAGCCGGTGCTGGCGCACCTTGACGATGTGGCGAAAGCCGCTGATGCGCTGCGCCGACGCGTTCACGGACAAGATGCTACTCCGGGCCGGCCAGGGCGTTGAAGAGCAATCCGGTCGGCACCTTCGGGAAGAAGTACGTCGATTTCGGCGGCATGTTGACTCCGGCGGCGGCGATGTCCTGGATCTGCGCGACCGGGATCCCGCGCAGGTAGAAGCCGGCGTCGAACGTGCCATCGTCGACGAGCTCGCGGGCCTCCGCGAAGGAGCGCGCGTAGCCGAGGCCGCGCAGGTGGGAGATGTCGTCCTCGCTGAGCCCCAGCGGACCCTTGAGCACGAGCGCCTCGAGCACGGCGGTGTCCAGCCGGCGGTAGGGCTCGGGCATGCCGGGCAGCGCCGCATCGGCGATCGCCTGGTCTTTGAGTGTCAGGCGGAAGGCGCGCTTGAGGTGGCTGTCCATGTAGCCCAGCTGGATCGTCGGGTTGCCGTTCGCCGCGGGCTCCTCGGGCGGGACGAGGTCGTCGGGCTCGATGGGCGCGATGTCGAAGGCCTCGCGTAAGGTTGCCGTGAGGGCCTCGATCTTCTCGTCGTTGCCCTTCAGGTCGCTCACGAGGCGGTGGGTGGGAAAGACCGTCAGGCCCTGGTCCTGCAGCGCGACGAGGCACATGAGCACGTAGCGGTGGTCGCCCTCGCCGCCGATCTCGTCGGCGTAGACGCGCGCGGTCTCGTAGCGGTGGTGGCCGTCGGCGATCAGCAGCTCGGCGTCGGCCATGGCCTCGCCGACGGTCGCGATCGCGGCGGGGTCAGAGATTCGCCACAGGCGGTTGCGGGTGCCGTCGGCCTCGTCGAAGGTCCCGAACGGTGGCTCGCTCCGCGTGGCCGGCTCCAGCGCGCGCCAGGCGCTCAGGTCGGGGTCGGAGTAGAGGCTGAAGATCGGCGAGAGGTTCGTCTTCGTGGCGCGGGTGAGCCGCAGCCGGTCCTCCTTCGGGCCCGGATGCGTGCGCTCGTGCGGGCGGATCGTGCCCGGGCCGTACTCCTCCACACGCACGCGCGCGAAGAAGCCGTTGCGGGTCAGCGTGCGCCCGTCCGGGCCGGTGTAGTCCTGCACGATCGCCCACAGGGCGGGCTCGTCGTCCTGGACCACCGCGCCCTCGGCGCGCCAGGCGGCCAGCAGCGCGGCAGCGTGGTCGTAGCGGTCGCCGCCGGCGGGGTCCTCGGGGAGGTCGATCGCGACGACGTTGTG
>JBBSQG010000153.1:0-7112 GCA_038258125.1 Solirubrobacterales bacterium | reverse complement strand
CGTCGCGGGGCTCTGCGTGGCGTTGGCGGTGACGATCGCGTCGGCCTCGACGTAGGCGACGTCGGGATCGCTGCGCACCTCGGCACGCGCGCGATCCCACAGCGCTGCGGAGAAGCCGTTCAGCGCACGACGGTACCGCTGGCGGACGTGGCCACCGCGGCTGCGCGCGCGGCGCTCCACGCGGTCGGCGTTGGACCCACCGCGACCGTTCTTGAGCACGACGATGTAGCGCCCTGGGATCTGATCGGGCTCACCGGCTCCCACGAGCGGCGCGGCGGGCGACTGCGCCACGGCTCCAGCCGGCGCGAGGGCGAGCACCGCCATCGCAATCGTCATCGTGATGGCGCGTGCACCGCGCGGCATACTGGGAAACATCCGTTCGTCCCTCCGAGTGTGAATGGCGTCCCGACACCCAACCCGTCGAGCCTACCCAAATCACCCGCTCACCGATAGCAGTACATGCGTCCATGTGACGGTCGTCACACACGCGCAGCACGGCCCAAGCTCCGCCCTATTCGCTGAACTCCGTGTCGATCCAGTCCATCATCGAGCGCAGCTCCTTGCCCGTCGTCTCGACCTGCGTGGCCGCCTGCTCGGCGCGCATGCGCTTGAAGTTCTCCTGGCCGGCGCGGTTCTCGGCGATCCACTCGCGGGCGAAGTCGCCGGACTGGATCTCGGCGAGGATCTGCTTCATGTTCGCCCGTGTGTCGTCGGTGATGACGCGCTTGCCACGGCTGTAGTCGCCGTATTCGGCCGTGTTGGAGATCGAGTAGCGCATCCCGGCGAGGCCCTTCTCGTACATGAGGTCGACGATCAGCTTGAGCTCGTGGAGGCACTCGAAGTACGCCATCTGCGGGTTGTAGCCCGCCTCGACGAGCGTGTCGAAGCCGGCCTGGACGAGCTCGGAGGCGCCGCCGCAGAGGACCGCCTGCTCGCCGAAGAGGTCGGTTTCGGTCTCCTCCTTGAAGGTCGTCTCGAAGACGCCGCCGCGCGTGCAGCCGATGCCCTTGGCGTAGGCGAGCGCGAGCTGCTGTGCGTCGCCCGCCGGGTCCTGGTCGATCGCGATCAGGCCGGGGACGCCGGAGCCCTCCGTGTACTGGCGGCGCACGAGGTGACCCGGGCCCTTCGGGGCGACGAGCGCGACGCCGACGCCGGGCGGCGGCTGGACCTCGCCGTAGAGGATCGAGAAGCCGTGGCCGAAGAGCAGCAGATTGCCGTCGGCGATGCCGTCGGAGACCTCGCCCTCGTAGACCTCGCGGTGCAGCTCGTCGGGGACGAGGATCATCACGAGGTCGCCGCGGCTGGCGGCGTCGGCGACGGGCAGGACCTCGAGGCCGTGCGAGCGAGCCTTCTCGGCTGAGGCGGAGCCCTCGCGCAGGCCGACGACGACGTCAACGCCGGATTCCTTCAGGTTTCGTGCATGGGCGTGGCCCTGCGAGCCGTAGCCGATGATGGCGACGGTCTTGCCGTCGAGGAGGGTGAGATCAGCGTCGTCGTCGTAGTACATGGCGCGGGATCCTAGATGGTTGCCGCGCGCGTCTCCCGCGGCCGGCCAGGCCGCGGTGCCCGGCGGCGTTCCTACGCTCCGGCCGCAGCCACGTGCGTCAGCCCCGGCAGCGCGACCGAGCCGTCGCCGGCGACGTATTGCGCCAGGCGGGCGTCGACGGCGTCGCGCAGATCGTCGCGCGCGGCGGGACTGACCGCGCCGACGCCGCGGGCGAGGCTCGTCGAGATGTCCAGCTGCGTGTCCCACCAATCGTCGAGGCTCGCGAACCGCAGGACGATCGGCACCTGCTCGACGACGATGTCCTCAAAGCCCGTCTCCTCGAGCAGCTCGACGATCGCCTGCGGATCGTTGAGCGCGAACATGTTCGGCTCGTCGTAGTCCGGCGGATCGATCGCGCCCATGGCGACGAGCTCGGCGACCGGTGCGGATGCCCATGGGTTCTCCTGCGGCGTGCTCCAGGCCGCCAGCGCCAGCCGGCCGCCGGGGCGCAGAACGCGGCGCGTCTCGCGCAGCGCGGTGGCCGGGTCGGCGAGCAGCATGTAGACCCAGCGCCCGAGCACGCCGTCGAGGTCGGCCGTGGCGAGATCGATCCACTCGGCGTCGATCGTGCGGAACTCCACGTTGCGCACACCGAGCTGCGCCGCCCGGGCGCGGGCCTGGTCGAGCATCGGCTCGATGACGTCGGAGCTGATCAGGGTCCCGCCGGGCTCGATCAGCTCGGCGGCGAGAAAGCCGGTGTCGCCGGGACCGGCGGCAAGCTCGAGCACGCGGTGACCGGGCTGCGGGTCGATCGCATCGACCAGCCAGTGCGAGACCGGCTCGAAGGCGGCCTGCATGAGCTCGCGGTTGGCCCCCCAGCTCGCCGCCACAGCCGCCCAGTGCTCGCGGCTCGCCGCGCGGTAGGAGTCGGGGTCGGTGGGCGCCATCGGCGGGCGACCCTAGCGCAGCGTGAAGCGGACGATCCGCTTGCGCGAGGGGGCGGCGTTGCCGAAGCCGCCGCTCCGGTCGGTGCCGTACACCATGACGCGGTAGTGGCCGCGGCGCAGCTTGAGCGCCCGTGCGGTCGTGTAGCTCCAGCGTCCGGAGCGCAGCCCGGCGGTGATGTGCACCGGCTTGGCGCACGGTCGCTTGACGAGTCCCTTGCGGCGGTCCAGCCACGTGCAGTTCGTGCGCGACGTGCCGAGCTTCTCGATCTTCAGCACGACGCTCTGCACACCGGCCGCGGCTCGCGCGCTGCCCGAGAAGGGGAGCTTCGCGCGCACGCGCTTCTTGCTCGTCTTGCCCTGCTTGGTGCGCGTGCGCTGCGTGACGAACAGCCGCAGCTTGGCCTTGGCCTTCGGCTTGCTGATCGTGACGGTCGGCACCGTGCCCGGCGCCAGCCGCACGGGCACGGCCACGGGCAGGCTCGTGGCGCCCTGGCGGTCGACGACGACGAGCTGCGCGACGAGGGCACCCTCCCGGGCATAGGTGTGCTCGACGGTCGGCGTCGTGGTGATCTCGCTGATCCCGTCGCCGAACGTCCAGCGGTACTCGGCGATCGGACCGCCGATCGCGGAATCACGATCGCTCGACCCCGAGCCGTCGAAGGTGACCGGCCGGCCCAGGCGCGGCATCGCCGTCTTCAGGTCGATCATCGCCGTTGGCGGCGTGTTGCCGAACTCGTCGGCGCCGAGGTCGCTGGCCGGACCGGCGACGCGCGGCTGGCCATCGAGATCGGTCGTCGAGTCGCCGGCGCTGACCTGGCCCTGGTCGATGACCGGCGCATCGGCGCGCAGGTGGTAGTTACGCCGCGCCGCGCTGACGAAGAGCGCGTCGGGCGGCGTCGTCTGGTCGGTGCGCGCGAGCGTCAGCGTCGCGGTGTTGGCCGCGAGGATCCCGATCAGACCGGCGTTCGTCTTGATCGGCGTGGAGCCCTGCACGATCGAGTCGCTCGCCGTCACGGCGCTGTTGCCCTGCGCGGAGAGCAGGCCGGTCGCCGCGCTGGAGTCCAGCCAGATGCCGGTCGCCGCCCCGGCGATCGTCACGTGCCGCGCGCTGATCGTCGCCGAGCCGGCCGAGACGAGCGTTCCGACCCCGGTCTTCACGGCCAGGCCGATGCCGGAGGCGCCGCCACTGATCACGCTGGAGTCGATCGTCAGCGCCGCGCTGGCGGCGCCGAGCGCCATCGACACGGCCATGCCGTTGTCGGCGGCGACGAGCACGGCGCTGCGCGTGAGCTGGTTGCCGGCGCCGCCCGAGATCGCCAGGCCGGGTCCGTCGGCGCTCAGCAGGACCGCGTCGCGGATCGCCGTGCCAGCGGTGCCGCTGGCGACAACGGCCGCGCCGGTGCCGGCCTGCGCGGCGACGATGAGCCGCTGCAGCACGCTTGGCGCCCCGCCGCCGCCGCTGAAGCTCAGCGTGCCGTTGACGATCACGCCTCCGCCCTCGCTGGAGCCCGTCACCGTCACGCCCGCGGCCTTGAAGGAGGCGTTCTCGGTGTACGAACCGGGCGAGATCTTCACGGCGTCGCCGTTGCCGACCGCGCCGGCCGCGGCGGCGATCGTGCCACAGGTCCGATCGCTGCCGCCGCAGGCGCCGCCGTCGGCGGCGACCGTGTAGGTCGCCGCACCGGCCGCCGCGGGCGCCGCGAGCGCGACGACCGCAGCGGCGACGGCGACGGCCGTCCTGGAGCGCACCTCTATGAGCGGCTCACTCCTACTTCTTGACCCGGAACGTTGTCGAGCCCGCCTTCGAGCCGGCCGAGTTGCCGAACGCGCCACTGGAGTCCTTGCCGTAGGCCGACACCTTCCAGCTGCCCGGCGACAGCGGCCGCTTCAGCGGCACCCCGTAGCGCCACTCGCCGCTGGAGCTGTCCTTCACGAGGCGGGCGGTGATCAGCCTCGGCCGCGAGCAGGAGAGATACAGCAGTCCCTTGCGCGCGTCGTAGTAGCGGCACTTCGTCTTGGACTTCGTCGAGTTCGTCTTCTGCAGCACCAGGTACACCCGCGACATCGTGCCGACCTTCGCCTTCGACAGGCCCGCGATGATGATCTTCGTGCGCTTGCGGGTCTTGACCTTGCGCTTCTTGCCGTTCTTCGTGACGGTCTTCGTCGTGGTCGTGTAGGTCCGGAACGTCTGCTTGGACTTCGGCTTGACGATCGCCACGCCCGGCGGGATGCCGTTGATGAGCTTGAAGACCACGACGGCCTCGGGGCTCGCGGCGCCCTGCTTGTCGACGACGATCAGCGCCGCCGCCGCGTCGCCCGGTTCGGCGAAGCCGTGCTGCACGAACGGCTCGGTCGTGTTGATCGCGCTGCCGTCGCTGAAGCGCCAGTGGTACTCGGCGATCGTCGACTGGCCGTCGCGGTCGGCCGAGCCGCGGCCGTCGAACGTCACGAGCTGCCCGGTGCGTGGCGTCGCGGTCGCGACGACGATCTTCGCCACCGGCGCGGCGTTGTTGTACTCGTCGGCGCCGAGGTCGGTCGGGGCGGCCGAGCGATCCTCGCCGTCGATGTCGGTCGTCGACTCGCCGGGGGTGACGCCGCCCTGGTTGATCGCCGCGCCGGCCGACGGGATCAGGCGGAAGTTCGCCTTCGCGGGATCGAGGAAGATCGCGTTGGGGTCGCCCGACTCGAGGTTCGTGCGGACCCTCGTCAGCGTGGCGGTGTTGCCGCCGAGGATCGGCAGCGACAGGGTCCCGCTGAAGCTCACGACGCGGTTGTTGAACGCGATCGAGTCGGCGAGCGTCGCGGTGATGTTGCCCTGGTTGGCCGGCAGCAGCGCGCGCGCGTTGCTCGCGTCCAGGTCGACGCCGTTCGACGAGCCGACCGCGGTGATGTGGCGCAGCTTGAGATCGATGTTCCCGGCGGACCGGCCCGCCAGCGCCTCGATCTCGTTGTTGCGCGTGATGGCGCGCACGCCGGCGCCCCCGCCGTACATGACCGACGACTCGACGGTCACCCCGAGGTTCGGGCTGTCGGGCCCCGTCTCGACCTGGATCGCGCCGGTCGCCTGGCCGCCGGTCGCGATGACCGAGCGCACGATCTTGTTCGCGCCGCCGGAGGTGATGAAGATGCCGTAGCCGTCCCGGCTGACGGCGAGCGAGTCGCTGAGCTCCAGCCCGCCGCCGCCGCTGACGTAGATCGCCGGTGCGGCGCTCGTCCCCTGTGTCGCGGCGACCTTGGAGAGCTTGGAGACGCCGCCGCCGGCGAACTCCAGCGTGCCATCGACCGCGAAGCCGAGATCGCCGTTGATCGTCACGTTGGTCGTGAACGTCGCCGACGGATAGGTCCCGGTCGCGACCGTGAACACGTCGCCGGCTTGAGCCGCCGCGGCCGCCTCGACGAGCCCGCCGCAGGCGAGGTCGGCGCCGCCACAGGAGCCGTCACCGGCCTTGATGGTGTAGGCCGCGGCGTGCGCTGCGGCGGGCACCGCCAGCGACAGCACTGCGGTGGCGACAACGATCAACGAGCGACGACAACGGCCCAGGCGTGACATTCATTCCTCCAAAGATCGGCGCAAAAGCTTCCCTGAGACCGTTCTCGGTAGCTCGTGGGTAAACGTGAACATTCGCGGCACCTTGTATCCCGCGAGTCGGACACGACAATAACCGCGTAGCTCGTCCACTGTTGCGGTACCGCCTGCACAAAGGACGACTGTTGCCACGACGCGCTCCCCCCACTCGGGGTCCGGGACGCCGTGAACGGCCGCCTCGGCGACCGCCGGGTGGCTCTCGAGCATCGCCTCGACCTCGGCCGGCGAGACATTTTCGCCGCCGGTGATGATCGTGTCGCCGGCGCGGCCGGTGACGGTCAGGTTGCCGTCGGCGTCCAGCGCTCCCTCGTCGCCGGTGTGCAGCCAGCCGTCCGCCGCCAGGGCGGCGGGCGCGACCGTCGGCCCGCGGACGAGGATCTCCCGCGCGGGGCCGATCCGCACACGGGTGCAGAACAGCGGCGGCCCGCCGGTCGTCACCTGCGAGCAGGCCTCGGTCAGCCCGTAGGTGCTGACGGTCCGCACGCCGGAGGCGGCCGCGCGCTGCAGCAGCGTCGGCGTGACCGGCGCGCCGCCGACGAGCGCGGCGCGTAGCTGCGCCGGGTGGCGCAGACCGGCGTCGAGCAGCCGGCGCAAGGTCGTGGGGACGACCGAGACGAGGGTCGCCCGCGTGGCGATCTCGTCGGCGGCGGCAGCAGCGTCGAAGCGCGCGTGCAGGACGACCGTCGTCGCGTAGATCGCGCTGCGCACGAGGATCGACAGGCCGCCGACGTGCGACAGCGGCAGCGTGCACAGCCAGGCGTCGTCGCGGCGGACACCGAGCGCGGCGGCCGAGCCGAGCGCGCTCCACAGCCAGTTGCCGTAGGTCAGCTCGATCGCCCGCGGGCCGCGCGTCGTCCCCGAGGTGTGCACGACGATCGCCGGCGCAGCGAGATCATGGGTGTGGCTCAGGCGTGCGCTTGTGTCGGCGAGCCCGTCCAGCGGGGCAGAGACGACCGTCACACAGCCGGCCGTGCGGGCGCGGCGCTCGGCCGGCTTCAGCCGCAGGTCGATCGGGACGGCGGGCGCGCCGAGCAGCAGGCACCCATGCAGCGTCTCGGCGAACGCGCGCCGCGCCGGCAGCGCGATCGCGACG
>JBBSQG010000152.1:0-7119 GCA_038258125.1 Solirubrobacterales bacterium | reverse complement strand
GCCGACTGGCCCGCCGAGGCCGACGAGCCGCTGCGCCGGATGGCGACGCTGCTCGCCGCGCACAGCGCATGACCGGCCTGCTGACGTTCCGGCGCCTGAAGTGGGGCTCGTTCGTGCATTCGGCCGTGTACACGGTGCTGCTCGTCGTCTGGCTCGTGCCCGGCCTGTCGGGCTGGGAGGCGATCTTCGGCATGGCCCACGGCCTCGGCTGGATCGCGATGTCACTGTGCTGCCTCGTCGCGCTGCGCCTGCGCGTGATCGACATGCGTCTCGCCGTCGCCGTCGCGGTGCTCGGCGGGATCGGCCCGTTCATCGGCTCCTATGAGTTCTGGCGCCAGGCTCGCGCGCGGCCCGCCGGCGCGCTGGACGCCGCTCGGCCGGCGACCGTGACGCGCTGACCGGCTCGGGCGCGACGAAGTCGGGCCGGCGAGCAACTCCGCTGCGCGCGGGGTGTAGTGGAGGTCGATGGCTCCTCTCGCGACCCGCGCCGACGCTCGCAGCTCCTGCCCGCCACACCCCGCCGACCTTCTAGAGTGAACCCCGGGCCATGGCCGTGAACACGACAGTTCAAGTGACGCTTCCGGCGATGGGCGAATCGGTTCGCGAAGGAACCGTGCTCGAATGGCACAAGCAGGAGGGCGACGCCGTCGAGGTCGACGAGACGCTCGTCGACGTGTCGACCGACAAGGTCGACGCCGAGATCCCTTCGCCCGCGACGGGCACGCTCGTGAAGATCCACGCCGCCGAGGGTGAGACCGTGGCGGTCGGCACCGTGCTCGCCGAGATCGCCCCCAACAGTGGCGCGCCGGCAGTGCGCGACCGCCCGCCGCCAGCGGCCGCCGAGCCCCCCGTTGCGGCTGCCGCGGCCCCGCCCGAGCCGCCCTCCCCGGCGGGCAACGGCGCCACCGGCGAGCCGTCCGCCGCAGCACCACCACGGACGGAGCCCACGACCGCCCAGCCGGTGCAGGACGGCAACGGCGTGCCCGTCTCGCCCGTCGCCCGCCGCGTCGCGGCCGCCGAGGGCGTCGATCTGGCCCCCCTGCACGGCAGCGGTCCGGCCGGGCGCATCACGAAGGCGGATGTGCTCGCGGCCAAGACCGCCGCGCCCGGGCCCGCGCCGCCCGCCCCGGCCCCGCCGCGCCTGCCGCCGACGACCCCCGCCGGTGCGACCGAGCTCAAGGGCGGCGCCGCGACGCTCGCCCGCTACATGGAGGCATCGCTCGAGATCCCGACCGCGACCTCCCTGCGCACGATCACGGTCACGAGGATGACCGCGCGCCGCGCCGAGTTGAAGGCGGCCGGACACAAGATCTCCTTCACGCACCTGATCGCCTACGCGATCGCGCGCGCGGCGACCGAGCAGATGCCGGTGATGGCGCACCACTACGCCGAGCTTGACGGCAAGCCGCACCGCATCGACGACGGCGCCGTCAACCTCGGCATCGCGGTCGACGTCGAGAAGAAGGACGGCAGTCGCACGCTGATGGTCCCGGTCATCCGCGACGCCGGGCGCACGACGTTCCCCGAGTTCCTCGACGCGTTCGGCAACCTCATCGCCCGCGCGCGCGAGAACAAGCTCACGGCCGACGACCTGACGGGCGCCAACGTCTCGCTGACCAATCCGGGCGGGATCGGCACGATCGCCTCGGTCCCGCGGTTGATGGCCGGCCAGGGCACGATCGTCGCGACCGGCGCGATCGGCTACCCGGTCGGGCTGGAGGCGGTGGGCCAGATGATCGGCGCCGAGCAGGTCATGACGATGACCTCGACGTACGACCATCGCGTCATCCAGGGCGCCGAGTCCGGGCGCTTCTTGAAGGACGTCGAGGAGTACCTGCAGGGCGAGCACGGCTTCTACGAGCAGCTCTTCCACGAGCTCGGCTCCGAGCTCGGCCCGGTCCCCCCACCACCGGCGCCCGCCGCCGCCGCAGCAGTGGCGCGCGATGCGGCCGCCGCGCCCGCGCCGGTCGAGGCCAACCGCGACGACCAGCTCATGGCCGCCGTCCAGGCCGCGGTCTCGCTGCTCAAGGCACACCGCACCCACGGCCACCTCGCGGCGCGGCTGGATCCGCTGGGCCGCGAGCCCGAGGGCGATCCGGCGCTCGATCCCGAGCCGCTCGGGCTGACGCCGGAGATGATGGCCCGGATCCCGGCGAAGATCCTGCGCCTCGACGTGCCCGGCGCGACGCTGGCCGACGCGCTGCCGCACCTGCGCGAGACGTACTGCGGGACGATCGCCTACGAGATCGAGCACATCGCCTCACACCGCCAGCGCACCTGGCTGCGGGCGGTGATCGAGTCCGGCGAGTTCCGCGCGCCGCTTTCCGCCGACGAGCAGAAGGCGCTGCTCAAGCGGCTGATCGAGGTCGACGCGCTCGAGCGCTTCATGCACAAGGCCTACCTCGGCCAGAAGCAGTTCTCGATCGAGGGCCTGGACATGACCGTGCCGATGCTCGACGAGCTCATCCAGCTGTCCGCCGCGAACGGCGGCCGCGAGGTCGTCCTCGGCATGGCGCATCGCGGCCGGCTCAACGTCCTGGCGCACAACCTCGGCCGGCCGTACGACACGATCTTCGCCGAGTTCGAGGGCGCATCGACACTCGAGGCGGTCACGACGATCCCGCAGGGCGGCACCGGCGACGTGAAGTACCACCACGGCGCGCAGGGCTCCTACCAGCTGCCCGACGGCTCCTCGATCCTCGTCAACCTCGAGTCCAACCCCTCGCACCTGGAGTACGTCGGCCCGGTCGTCACCGGTGCCACGCGGGCCGCGCAGACGACGCGTCTGGGGCCGCACGCGCGCCGCGATGTCGCCACCGCCGTGCCGATCGTGCTGCACGGCGACGCCGCGCTGCCCGCCCAGGGCGTCGTGCCCGAGACGCTCAACCTGCAGGCTCTGGACGGTTACTCGGTCGGCGGCACGCTGCACCTCGTCCAGAACAACCAGGTCGGCTTCACGACCGACCCTGACGACGCGCGATCCACGCGCTGGGCGTCGGACGTCGCCAAGGGCTTCGACGTGCCGATCATCCACGTCAACGCCGACGACGTCGCCGCCTGCGTCGCCGCCGTGCGGCTGGGCTTCGCGTTCCGCCGCGAGTTCGGCCACGACGTGATGATCGACCTCATCGGCTACCGCCGCTTCGGCCACAACGAGGCCGACGAGCCCGCTTATACGCAGCCCGAGCAGGTCGCCCGGATCCGCGGCCACAAGCGCGTCGCGGAGATCTGGGCCGAGCAGCTCGTGGCCCAGAGCGTGCTGACCAAGCAGGAGGTCGACCAGCAGAAGGACGAGGTCTGGGCCGAGTTGACGCGCCTGTATCAGCGTCTGAAGGATCAGATCAGCCACGCCGCCGAGGTCGGCCAGGTCGACCAGCCGACGGGCGAGTACACGCTGGACCGCACGCCGTCGCCAGAGGTCAGGACCGCCGTCAGCGCCCAGCGGCTGCGGATCCTCAACGACGAGCTGCTGCGCACCCCCGAGGGCTTCAGCGTCCATCCCAAGCTCGTCAAGCAGCTGCAGCGCCGCCGCGACGCGCTCGGTGCCGACGGCGGGATCGACTGGGCGCACGCCGAGTCGCTCGCCTTCGCATCGCTGCTGACCGAGGGCACGCCGATCCGGCTCACCGGCCAGGACGTCGAGCGGGGCACGTTCTCCCAGCGCCACGCCGTGCTGCACGACTCAAAGACCGGCCAGACGATCTGCCCGATCCAGTCGCTGCCCGGCGCGCTGGCCCCGTTTGAGCTGCACAACTCGCCGCTGTCGGAGGTCGCCTGCCTGGGCTTTGAGTACGGCTACAGCGCCGAGGCGCCGGAGACGCTCGTGCTGTGGGAGGCGCAGTTCGGCGACTTCGTCAACTGCGCGCAGGTGATCGTCGACCAGTTCATCGTGTCCGGCCTGGCGAAGTGGGGCCAGACCTCGCGGTTGGTGCTCCTGCTGCCGCACGGCTACGAGGGCTCCGGGCCCGAGCACTCCAGCGCTCGCCTGGAGCGCTTCCTGACGCTCGCCAGCGAGGGCAACATCCGCGTCGCGAACGTCACGACGCCGGCGCAGTACTTCCATCTCATCCGCCGTCAGGCACGCGTCGCCAAGCAGCGCCCGCTGATCCTCATGACGCCGAAGTCGCTGCTGCGCCTGCCGCAGGCGACCAACCGCATCGAGCATCTGAGCGAGACGCGCTTCTTCCCCGTCCTCGGCGAGCCGCGCGTGCCCGCCGAGTCGGTCCACCGGCTCGTGCTGTGCACCGGCAAGATCTACTACGACCTCGTCGGACACCCGCGCCGCGCGGACGCCGAGGGCGTCGCGGTCGGCCGCGTCGAGCTGCTCTATCCGTTCCCGCAGTCGCAGATCCTCGAGCTGATCGAGAGCTACCCGAACCTGCAGGAGGTCGTCTGGGCGCAGGAGGAGCCGCGCAACATGGGCGCCCGCGCGCACATGTTCCCGCGCCTGATGCAGATCCTCCCCGCATCGCTGAAGTTCGGCTACATCGGCCGCCCCGAGCGCGCCTCGCCGGGCGAGGGCTATCCGGCTGCCCACATCGCCGAGCAGTCGCGGATCGTCGAGACCGCGTTGGACCTCTCGGTCCCGGTCTCGGTGTATCCGCGCAAGACGCCCGGCGAGCGGTAGCCAACCGCCGTCGTGCGCCACCACAGCGGCGCGTCCCCGCCCGGGAACGAACCGGACACTCGACGGATGACGGATGTCACCCCGGGGCGGCCGCTACCGTCCGTTCGCATCGGTCGCCGGCGCACGCCATCGTTTCTCCTCGTCCTGCTCGTCGTCGGTGCCCTCGGTGCCCTCGTGTCTGTCGGCACGGCCGCCGATCGCACCGGCAACGAGCGCGCGAACACGATCAAGGGGACGGCGGGCAAGGATCGCCTGCGCGGACGCGGCTCGCGCGACATCCTGCGCGGCCTCGGCGGCAACGACCTGCTCAGCGGCGGGACGGCGTCAGACCAGCTCTACGGCGGCGACGGCGCCGACAGCCTCGACGGCGGCTCGGGCAACGACAAGCTCGTCGGCGAGGAGGGCAACGACTTCCTCTACGGCTTCACCGGCAACGACCGCCTCGACGGCGGCCCCGGCAACGACCGCCTCGACGGCTTCGACGGTGACGACACGCTGCGCGGCGGCGAGGGCAACGACTTCCTCGGCGAGTCGCGCTTCGGCGACGACCGGCTGCTCGACGGCGGCCCCGGGGAGGACGTCCTGATCGGCAACGCCGGCGCCGACCGGCAGATGCTCGGCGGCGAGGGCCAGGACCTGCTGTCGGGGGGCACCGGCAACGACGGCCTCGACGGCGGCCCGGGCAACGACATCCTGTTCCCCGGCACCGGCCAGGCCAACGGGCTGCGCTCGCTCGGCGGCGAAGGCGACGACGTCATCGTCGACAGCGGCTCGGGCGACATCGACGGCGGCGAGGGCAACGACACCCTGTGGATGAGCAAGGACGGACTCGCCACGCGCATGTATGGCGGTCCCGGCGACGACACGCTCTACGTCGGCGCCTCGGCAATGCTCGTCGACTGCGGCCCGGGCTTCGATCACGTCCGCCTCTCGGGCTACGCCGACGAGACGATCCGGGTCGGCGGATCGCGCACGGAGTTCGTCGACTGCGAGCAGACCACGACGGGCGCCGATCTCGGCCGCGCGCCGACGTTGCTGGGGGTGCTCGGGCGCTGGAACGGCGCCGGTGTGCCGATCGACACCGAGATCGTCGTGCGCGCGCTGGCCTACGAGCGGCTGTCGAGCTGCAGCCTCTCACGCCGGCGCTGCCTGCCCGGCAACCGGCCGCAGCGGATCCTCGGCACCAAGCGCGCTGACCTCATCAAGGGCGGCGGTGGCGAGGACTTCCTCGAGGGCCGCGCCGGCTCGGATCGGCTCTACGGTGGCGACGGCGACGACTCGCTGTTCGGGCGCGCCGGCAACGACCGGCTCGTCGGCGGAGACGGCGACGACGAGCTGGAGGGCGGGCGCGGCAACGACGTCCTGTACGGCGGTCGCGGACGCGACCAGCTCAACGGCGGCTTCGGGCGCGACCGGCTCAACGGCGGCCCGGGCAACGACACGATCCGCGCCGTCGGCGGTGGCACCGACGTGATCGACTGCGGGCCGGGCACCGACCGCGTCGAGAAGGACGCGCGCGACCGCTCGCGCAACTGCGAGATCGTGCTGTAGCCGTCAGCGCCGCGCGCGGTTCTGGGCGCGGCGGAAGTTCCGCTGCAGCCACCAGGCCAGCGGGGCTACGACGACGAGGTCGGCGAGCAGCGCGGGCGGACCGCGCCAGTCCTCGCTGACGAGCAGGACGACGGCGAGGTGGACGACGGTCACCGGCAGCAGCGCGAGCAGGATGCTGTGCGAGCGAAAGCCGGCGAAGTGCTCGCGCAGGCAAAGCTCGGCGACGACGACGACGAGCACGCCGACGCCGGCCAGCAGCAGCGCCGGCGCGCCGGCAAAGCCGAGCAGGAAGAGCACGATCCCGACGGCCATGCCGATCTCGGTGAGCGGGAACGGCGCCCAGATCGCGTCGGGGCGCCGGACGCCGTCGCGGACCTCCAGCCGCGAGGGGCGGCGCGCGTTCGCGGCGGCCTGCGCCGGGGGGTCGTCGACATCTCGTCCCACATGCGGCCGTCTTGTCGGGGACCCGCCGGCAGATCCCGTCCGCGCGCGCTGGCGCTGCTTCTTCTTCGCCCGGCTCTTGCTCATCCGCCGCCCGCCGCCCGCTCGCGTGCGAACGCGGCAAACCAGTCCAGTGCGGCCGGGTTGGCGAGCGAGTCGCGGCTGGCGGCCTGTGCCGGGTCGGCGCCGGCGAGGATCCGCTTCACCGGCACCTCCAGCAGCTTGCCCGACAGCGTCCGCGGAACCTCGGCGACGGCGAACACGTCGTCTGGCACGTGGCGCGGCGAGCAGTCCTCGCGAATCCGGCGCGCGATCGCGCCGCGCAGGTCGTCGCCGAGCGAGGCGCCATCACGCAGTACGACGAACAGGACCAGCCAGCCGTCGACGTCGACGACGAGCGCGTCGCCGATCTGCTCCAGCGCCAGCACGGAGGAGTAGATCTCGCTCGTGCCCATCCGCACCCCGCCGCGGTTGATCGTCGAGTCGCTGCGTCCGTAGAT
>JBBSQG010000151.1:0-7120 GCA_038258125.1 Solirubrobacterales bacterium | reverse complement strand
GATCGCCGCCATCAGCGGCTCGTACTGGCCCCAGTCATAGTCGTCGGGATCGGTTGGCTCGAACTTCGGGCGCTGGCGGTCGGCGGCGCCGGGGGCGACCGCGCGCCAGTTGAGGATCACGCGCAACGAGTGCACGCCGAGCGAGTCGATCTCGTCCAGCGCGGCGGCGCGCGTGGTCGGGTTCATGAGGTCGCGGGGGGCTTCGAAGGTCAGCGACTGCGCACGGGAGGCACTCGCGGGTTGGGCGAGCAGCACAGTGAGCAAGATGGCGAGTGGGATGAGTCGGCGCATCGGCAGCACCAACCAACGTAGCGAGCGAAGGTTGCGCAGACCTCCGCGCCAGCCTGCTTGCGCACGATGCACCCAAGCGGTCAGAGTCCGCTGTCGATGAGCGCATCGCTGGCCCCCGACGACGTCGTCGCCACCCATGCCGCAGCGGTCGCGCACGAACGCGAGCCGCTCGTCGTCGTGCAGCCGCTGCTGGCGTTTCTGGCCGAGCATGGCCTGCTACCCGCTGGTTCGGACGAGCTCGCCGTGGCGCCGCTCGGCGACGGTCACTCGAACGTCACGCTGCTGCTGCGCTGTGGCGATCGCGAGCTCGTGCTGCGCCGCCCGCCGCGCGGTCCCCTGCCGCCCACCGCCCACGACGTCCTGCGCGAGGCCCGGCTCTTGCGCGCCTTGGCGCCGACGACCGCGCGCGTCCCCGCCGTGCTCGCGGTCGGCGACGACCCGGCGCTGATCGGCGCGCCGTTCTACCTCATGGAGCGCGTCGCGGGCGACGTGGTGACTGAGCGCGTGCCCGAGGGCCTCGACACGCCGGGTGAACGTCGCCGGATCGGGGAGGAGCTCGTCGACGCGCTCGTCGAGGTGCATGCCGTCGACTGGCCGGCCTGCGGCCTGGAGAGCTTCGCCCACCGGCCCGAGCACTACCTCGAGCGCCAGCTGCGGCGCTTTGGCGGGCTGTGGGAGCACCACCGCACGCGCGAGCTGCCGGCCGTCGAGCGCGTCGCCGCGTGGCTTGAGGCCAACCTGCCCGCGTCGCCGGCGCCGACGATCGTCCACGGTGACTATCGCCTCGGCAACGTGATCCTCGCGCCCGCCGCGCCGGCGCGCGTCGCCGCCGTGTTCGACTGGGAGATGGCGACGATCGGCGATCCGCTCGCCGACGTCGGCTACCTCAGCGCGATGTGGGTCCAGCCCGGCGATCCGCCGCTGGGCATGTTCGAGCTCTCGGGCGTGACGCGCGGCGCGGGCTTTGCCACGCGCGACGAGCTTGTCGCGCGCTACGAGGCGCGCAGCGGACGCTCGGTGACCGACATCCGCTGGTATCGCACGCTGGCGCTGTGGAAGGCGGTCGTGTTCATGGAGGGCAACTACCGCCGCGCGCTGGCGGGCAGCACGGATGATCCGTGGCTGCACGGCTTCGCCGAGGGGATCGTCGCGCTCGCCGAGCGGGCCGAGCGGATGGCCTTCGAGGAGTAGACCGGGGGGTGTGACGAATGACCCTCGCGGGGCGAGGGCTGTTCGCCACACCGATGCGATCTAGGTCTAGGTCTAGGCGGCCTTCGGGCCGTCCTCGCCGTGCCCCGGGTCGGCCGGCGGCGCGGGGGTCTCGTCGACCGGTGCGGGCGCCTCGGCGGCGGGTGCCGACCCGGCAGCGGGGGCATCGGCGACGGCGTCGGCGGCCGGAGCGCCGGCACCGTTGGCCTCGTGCTCCTTCTTCTTGTCGGCCATCTTCTCCTTGGCCGTCTGCACCTGCTCGCTGAACTTCTCGCGCGCTTCCTCGACCTTCGCGCGCGTCTTGGGGTCGTTGGCGAACGTCTTCGCCTTCTGGAGCATTTCTTGACCCTGCCTGGACTTCGCGACCTGCGTGAGCTTGTTTAAGAGCGACATGGGAAGCACGTTAGCGCGTGCCGCCATCCTCGATGCGCCGTTTCAGCTCACCCCCGCGGCCGGCCGAGACCGCGCGCGCGGCGCGCCGCTCGTCGAGCGCGACGCCGCCCGCGGCGGCCAGCTCGAGCAGCTCCTGACGCTCCTCGCCCTCGCGCGCGCTGCGCAGGAACAGCCAGCCGAACAGGCAGATCGTGAGGATCGAGCCCTCGACCATCATCGTCGAGCCGGCGATCACCTGGTCGGTGTGCGGGGAGATGCCGCGCGCGCGCTCACCCGGCGCGTAGACGCCGAAGAAGACGTCGCCGCTCCAGACGAAGACGTTGGCGAGCACCGTCGAGGTCAGCCGCACGACGACGATGTAGATGAGCTTGGCGAAGTTGCCAAACCAGGCCGGCTTGGGCAACGGGCCGAGCAGCGCCATCCACATGTTGATCCCGAAGCCGACGAACAGCATGTGCTGAACGGCGTGGACCACATCGTTGTTCACGGCCGCCTCATGCGGCCCGACGAGATGCCAGAAGTACAGGTCGGCGGCCCACAGCCCGCAGGCCGGCACGGGATGGGCGAGATGGCGCAGCCAGCCGAGCGCGGTCGTGCGCAGCAGCGGCGCCAGCAGCGGGCCGGTGAGCCCGAGCACGAGCAGCAGCGCGCCGATGTCGGCCAGCAGGAGGTGCTCGGCCATGTGCGCGGCGAACAGCTCGGTGTCCAGGGTCGCCAGCGGCCCGATCAGCGTCAGCGCGATGAGCGCGAGGCCGCCATAGAAGCAGCCGCGCCGCCACGCCGGCACCGGCTTGCCGTTGCGCGCCAGCGTCCGCGCGCGGACGAAGTACATGAGCCCGAACGCGAGCGCAGGGGTGAGCTGGAGCGGCTCGACCTGTACGAGCGCGGTGGCGATCGGAGGCATTTGCCGCTGAAGGCTGACAGGAAGCGCGCCGGCCGGTGTGCCTCGGTCAGGCCCCGGCCGCGATGAGCACGACACCGGTCAGCGCGACGAAGACCCCGACGCGCTGCACGCCTTGCACTCGCTCCCCGAGCAGCAGCGCGGCGAGCATCACCGTGACGACTGGATACAGCGAGCTGGCGACCGCGACGCTCGACAGCGCGCCCATCGTCGAGGCCTGGTTGAAGAGCGCGTTGGCGGCGAGGTCGAGCAGCCCGATGCCGGCGAGCGCCGCGAGCGCCGAACGGACAGGCACGCGGCCGCGTCCGTCACGCCCGCCGCGGCGCAGCACGAGCAGCGCGACGAGCACCATGATCGGAAAGCCCGACACGCGCGACAGCAGCAGCGTCCAGCCGACGTCGCCGCGCGAGCCGAACTCCGCGAGCACGAAGTACGTGCCGAAGCCGAGGCCGGCGACGATCGCCAGCAGGACGCTCAGGCGCTGCTCGCGCTGGCCGACCGTCGACTCGTCGTCCTCGCGCGAGGCGAGCACGATCCCGACGACTGCCAGCGCCAGCCCGAGCGAGCCGGCCAGGCCGGGCTCGTCGCCGCCGAGGAGGCCGACGATGACCGGGATCGAGACGCCCGTCGCGGCGATCGGCGCGACGATGCTCATCGTGCCGATCGCCAGCCCGCGGTAGAACGCCGACAGGCCGACGATGCCGACCAACCCGGCCGCGAGCCCGGCCAGCACGTGCTCGGACGCCGGCGGCCCCGCACCGCGCGCCACGATGAAGACGAGCATGACCGCCAGCGACGCGCCGTACGTCCCGGCCAGCACGACGGGCACCGGCAGCGAGCGGCTCTTCACGCCGCCGAAGTAGTCGGCCAGGCCCCACAGCGCTGAAGAGAACAGCGCGAAGACGATCGCGAGCATGCCCGATCCCTATGTCGTCTTGTGCGCCGCGGTCCGGGTCAGCGGCGCGGGCCGCGGCCGTAGAACAGCCGAACGGCACGAAACAGCAGCTTCGACCGCGCCGGCCGGTACGGGTACATGAAGATGTCGTTGCGCAGGTGCAGGCGGCTGATGAAGACCGACTGCTGCTTGGTGAACTTGCGGATCCCGCCGGCGCCGTGGCGCGTGCCGAGGCCCGACGCCTTCCAGCCGCCCATCGGCAGCTCGACGGCGACGTAGTTCAGCAGCGCGTCGTTGACGCAGACCGCGCCCGCCTGCATCCGCCGCGCCAGCCGCTCCGCCCGCTTGCGATCGCCCCCGAAGACCGCGCCGCCGAGCCCGTACGGCGAGTCGTTGGCGAGCTCGAGCGCCTGCTCGGCGTCAGCGACCTTCATGATCGGCAGCGTCGGGCCAAACGTCTCGTCGGTCATCGCCTTCATCGTGTGGTCGACATCGACGAGCACGGTCGGCTCGTAGAACAGCCCCTCGCCGGCGCGGCGCTTGCCGCCGGTCAGAGCGCGTGCTCCCTTGGCGAGTGCGTCGCGGACGTGCTCCTCGACGATCTGAAGCTGCTTGGGGAACGTCACGGCGCCGACCTCGGCGGTCGCCGGGCCGGTCGACTCGCCCTGGCGCAGCCGGCCGACCTTCTCGACGACCTTCGCCACGAACTCGTCGTAGACCGGCGCCTCGACGTAGACGCGCTCGATCGAGATGCAGGTCTGGCCGCCGTTGAACATCGAGTAGTAGACGGCGAGGTTGGCGGCGCGCTCGAGGTCGGCGTCGGCGAGCACGATCATCGGATCCTTGCCACCGAGCTCCAGCGCGACCGGCATCAGCTTCTGCGCGGCGCGCGTGGCAACCTTCTTGCCGGTCTCCGTGGAGCCCGTGAACATGATCATGTCGGCCTCGTCGACGAGTGCCTCGCCGGTCGCGCCGCGGCCGGTGGCGACCTGGAAGACGCCGTCGGGCAGGCCGCTCTGCGCCAGGCCCTCGGCGACCAGCAGCGAGGTGAGCGGCGTGATCTCCGATGGCTTGAGGATCACGCTGTTGCCGGCCAGCAGCGCCGGGATGCAGTCCCCGAAGGAGTTCAGCAGCGGGTAGTTCCACGGCCCGATGACGCCGACGAGCCCGATCGGCTCGTAGCGCAGGACGAGCTTCTTGCCGATCACCGCGAGCGTCCGGGCGGGGATCTTCTCGTCGGCGAGGAGCTTCTCGGCGTGCTTGGTCCAGAATGCCATCGCGCCGCCGGCGTAGGTGATCTCCACCATGTAGGCGTCTTCCTGGGTCTTGCCGGTCTCGGCGACGATCGTCGCGGCGAGCCGGTCGGCATTGTCCATGACCCACTTCTGCATGCGCTTCATGACGCGCGCGCGGCCCGCGAAGCCGAGCTTCTGCCAGCCGACCTGAGCGGCGCGGCCCGTCTGCGCGAGCGCGGCGACGCGCGCGGCGGAGAGGTCAGCGACGTGGGCGATGATCTCGCCGGTGGCCGGGTTCTCGACGGCGATCTCGGCGCCGCCGCCGAGGCCGTTCGTGCTCTGGGCGACCGTCGTGTCGGCGCTGGCCATATCTCGTTGCTCCCTCGGGGTTCGACGTCGTGTCAAACCCTAGTCGGTCGGCGTGGCGCTACGCGATCGCTCCGCTGGCCGCGAGGGCGAGCACCGCGGTGCCGAGCGCGACGCGGTAGACGACGAATACGCCGGTCGTGTGCGTCGTCAAGAAGCGCAGCAGGAAGGCGATCGAGATGTAGCCGCTGACGAAGGCCAGCAGCGTCGCGACGGCGGTCGGCCCCAGGCCGACGGCACCCTCCGCCGTTCCCGAGACCACGTCGCGCAGCTCGTAGAGCCCGCTCAGCACGACCGCCGGGATCGACAGCAGAAACGAGAAGCGCGCCGCGGCGACGCGGTCCAGGCCGAGGAAGAGCCCGGCGGTGATCGTGGCCCCCGAGCGTGAGACGCCGGGGATCAGCGCCAGCGCCTGGGCGAAGCCGATGATGATCGCGTCGCGGCGCGTGATGCTCTCGACGCCGCGCTCGCGGGTCGAGACCCGCTCGGCGACGAGCAGCACGAGGCCGAGCACGATCAGCGTCGTGCCGATGAGGTACAGGCTGCGGGCGCCGTTCTCGATCTGGTGGGAGAAGCCGAAGCCGAAGACGACGATCGGGATCGTGCCGGCGATGAGATACCAGCCCATGCGGGCGTCGAGCTCGCTGCGCCGGCTCGCGTCGCGCAGCGACGCCAGCCAGGCGGTGGCGATCCGCAGCAGGTCTGCGCGGAAGTACAGGACGACGGCCGCCATCGTCCCGAGCTGGATGACGGCGGTGAACGCGGCACCGGGATCGTCCCAGCCGACGAGGGCGGGGACGATGCGCAGATGGCCGCTGCTGGAGATCGGCAGGAACTCGGTCAGTCCCTGGACGATCCCCAGGACGATGGCTTGGAAGAGGTCCAAGCCTGTGGTCTATGCGGCTGGCGCGTCGCCGAGGTCGATGTTCGCGATGTGCACCGGCTCGATGGGGCGGTCGGCGCCCTGCGACGGTGCGCGCTCGATCTTGTCGACGATGTCCATGCCGTCGGTGACCTGGCCGAACGCCGTGTGCTTGCCGTCCAGCCACGGGGTGGCGTCGGCGGTCACGATGAAGAACTGCGAGCCGTTTGTGTTCGGCCCCGAGTTCGCCATCGCGAGCGTGCCGCGGACGAGCTTGTGATCGTTGATCTCGTCGTCGAACTTGTAGCCCGCGTCACCTGTGCCGGTGCCGGTGGGGCATCCGCCCTGGACCATGAAGTCCTTGATCGTGCGGTGGAAGATCAGGCCGTCGTAGAAGCCCTCGCTGGCGAGCTTGCGAAAGTTCGCGACCGTTTCGGGTGCATCCTCGTCGAAGAGCTCGAAGACGATGACGCCCTCGGTCGTTCTCATTGCAGCTGCTGACATGGGCCGCAGGTTAGTCGCTCGGGACGCTAGGGCGTTCCGCGCAGCTTCACGTTGCCGATCGCGACGTGCGGATCGCCGGGGTCGGCGGTCTGCTTGATGTGCAGCAGGACGAGCTGGACCTTGACGCCGCCGCCCTTGCCCTTGAGCAGGATCACTTCGTCGTCGAGCACGGACTTCTTGTTGGTCAGATGGATCCAGCGCTTGTCGATGACGTCCACCGGCAGCTCCTTGGCGCTCTTGGCGCCGTAGACCTCCAGCGTGAAGCCGTCCGTCGGCGTTTCGATGCGCAGCGAGCGCAACGCGTAGGGCTTGCCGAGATCGATGACGAGGCCGGCATCGATCGGCTCACCGTCGACCGGGACGGTGACGTCCCACACGGTGTCGATCTTGTCGTCGATCGCATCCTCGGGCGGGCCGAACTCGGCGCCCGGGCGCTCGGTCGGGTCGTAGGTCTGGGCGGCGTC
>JBBSQG010000150.1:0-7146 GCA_038258125.1 Solirubrobacterales bacterium | reverse complement strand
TCCAGGCTCGGCTCGTAGCGCGCCCCGATCGCGGACGTCGAAGCGGGCAGGTCGTCGCCGGCGCCGACCCAGCGCCGGTACTCGTCACGATCGCCCACGCCGACCGGCGCGACGCCGAGCGCGAGCACGATCTCCGCGCTCGTCCAGTCGGCGCTGACGACACGTGTGGCGGGCGCGTCGAGGGCGACGGTCTTGCCCGTGTGGTCGACGATGCTGACCGGACCGGTCTGCGGCGCCGCAGTGTCTGCGGAGCCGGCGTCGTCGTCGCTGCCACAGGCGGCCAGGACGGTGGCGGCGAGGCAGGCGACGAGCGTCGCGGCGACGGCGTGCGGGCGCGCTCGGCGGCGGGTGTGCGGTGCGTTCATGAATCCCCCTTGATCAGACGGTCGGATATCGGTCCGTGTGGCAGGCAGACGGGCAATCCGGTGCGCGGATCGGCGATCACCGTGGCGTCGATGCCGAAGGCGTCGCGTACGAGCTCGGCCGTCAGCAGCTCGGCGGGCGGTCCCTGCGCGAGGACGCGCCCTTCGTTCAGGCAGACCATCGCGTCGCTGTAGGCGGCGGCCGCGTTGAGGTCGTGCAGGACCCAGCAGACGGTCAGCCCGTGCTCGGCGTTGAGCCGGCGGACGAGCGCCATCACCTCGAGCTGGTGGCGCACGTCGAGGTACGTCGTCGGCTCGTCGAGCAGCAGCACGCCGGTGCGCTGGGCGAGCGCCACGGCGAGCCAGGCGCGCTGGCGCTCACCGCCGGAGAGCGTGTCGATCAGGCGGTCGGCGTGTCGCGCCGCATCGGTCACCTCCAGCGCCCAGGCGATCGCCTCGCGGTCGGCGGCACGCAGGCCGCCGAAGCGACCGAGGTGCGGCTGGCGGCCCAGCTCGACGAGCGCGGCGACGGTGACGCCGGTCATCGTCTCGGTGCGCTGGGGCAGCAGCGCGAGGCGCTGGGCGACCGCGCGCGTGGGGAGCGTCGCGATGTCCTCGCCGTCGAGCACGACGGCACCGGCGGCGGGCCGCAGGATGCGTGCGAACGCGCGCAGCAGCGTGCTCTTGCCCGACCCGTTGGGCCCGACGAGGGCGGTGATCCGGCCCGGCGCGAGCTCGACATCGACGCTGTCGAGAATCGTCGCGTCGCCGATCCGCACGCTGAGCCCGTGCGCGACGACCGTCGGGGCGGCGGCCGCCGACGGGGTCGCGGATCGGGGATCGAGCTCGGCGGTGGGTGTGGCGGCGGCGGGCATCTTAGGGTGACCTAATTGCCAACCCTACATACTTCGGCCAAACACCCAACGCCCGGTTGACAAGCCGACCTTCCGCGCTAACTTAGGGTTACCTAATATCCGATCTGCCACCAGGGGAGAAGGTCCGTGTCCGATCCGTCCGCGCCGTCCGACGCGTCCAACCCGTTCGAAGAGCCCGACGGCATGTACCTCGTGCTCGTCAACGACGAGGGCCAGCACTCGCTGTGGCCGTCGTTCGTCGCCGTGCCCGCCGGCTGGACGATCGCGCTGGATGAGAGCTCGCGCAGCGCCTGCCTGGAGTACGTCAACGCCAACTGGACCGACATGCGGCCCAGGAGCCTCATTCAGAGCATGGACGATGCCTCCCGCCTTGCGCGCTCCTAGCGGCACCCCCGAGCCCGTGCACGTGCACGACGTCCTCGGGGTCGGGTTCGGACCGTCGAATCTCGCGCTGGCGCTGGCGATCGACGAGCACAACAGCAGGCGTCCGGAGGGAGCGCCCGCGATCGACGCGCTGTTCCTGGAGAAGCAGGATCGCTTCGGCTGGCACCGCGGGATGCTGCTCGACGACGCGACGATGCAGGTCTCCTTCCTCAAGGACCTCGTGACGATGCGCAACCCGACGAGCGCCTACAGCTTCGTCGCCTACCTGCACGCATGCGGTCGCCTGATCGACTTCATGAACCACAAGACGCTATTTCCGCTGCGGATCGAGTTTCACGATTACCTGGAGTGGGCCGCCAATCAGATGACGCATCTCGTCGCCTATGGCGCCGAGGTCGTCGATGTGCTGCCCGTCCACGAGGGCGGCGTCGTGGCGGCGTTCGACGTCGCCGTCCGCGAGCGCGATGAGCCCGGGCCCGTCGTGCACCGGACGCGCAACATCGTCATCGCCGCGGGCCTGGAGCTGCGCATGCCGCCGGGCATCGAGCGCTCGGCGCGCGTCTGGCACAACCGCGACTTCCTGCGCCGTGTGGAGGCGCTGGAGCGTGATCCCTCGCCGCAGCGGTTCGTCGTCGTCGGAGCCGGCCAGAGCGCGGCGGAGATCACGGCCTATCTGCACCGCGAGTTCCCGACCACCGAGGTCTGCGCGGTGTTCTCGCGCTTTGGCTACTCGCCCGCCGACGACAGTCCGTTCGCCAATCGGATCTTCGATCCCGCGGCCGTCGACGCTTACTACGACGCGCCGCCCGCCGTCAAGCAGATGCTGCTCGCCTACCACCGCAACACGAACTACTCCGTGGTGGACGCCGAGCTGATCGACGACCTCTACCGGCGCGCCTACCAGGAGAAGGTGACCGGCCGCGAGCGCCTGCGGATCCTGCGCGCCTGCCGCCTGGTCGACGTGCGGGACGGCGACGACGACGGGCGCGTGGTCGCCACGCTCAAGTGCCTGTCCTCCGGCGAACACACGCGGCTGGACGCCGACGCCGTGATCTTCGCGACCGGCTACCGCCCCGTCTGCCCGCTCGGCCTGCTCGGCAGCGCGCGCGCGCTGTGTGCGGTCGGCGCTGACGGCATGCTCTGCATCGGGCGCGACTACCGCGTCGGCACGACCTGTGAGATCCCGGCCGGCATCTACCTGCAGGGCGCGACCGAGCACACGCACGGCATCGGCTCGACCCTGCTGTCGAACACCGCGGTACGCGCCGGCGAGATCCTCGACTCGATCCTCGGGCACGACGCGACCGGTGAGGGCGCGCGCCAGCTCGTCGCGGCGGGCGCCCCACCGGCCTGACGCGCCCCTGGCCTGCCCCGGCCATCGCCCTCGCCGCGCCGCGGCGCGGCAGCCATCGTGGGATCTCCGGCGGCTTGCGATGAGTTCTCGCGGCTGCAACGGTCTGTACCGCTATGAACGCCCCCCTCGCCATCGAAGCCTCCGGGCTCGTCAAGCAATTCGGAGACCTGCGCGCCGTCGACGGCGTCGACCTCGCGGTCCCGCGCGGCACCGTGTACGGCGTGCTCGGCCCCAACGGCGCCGGCAAGACGACGACGATCCGCATGCTCGCCACGCTGCTGCGGCCCGATGCCGGCAGCGCGCGCGTGCTCGGCCACGACATCGTGACGGCAGCCGACGACGTGCGCGCGCTCGTCAGCCTGACCGGGCAGCTCGCGTCCGTCGACGACGACCTCAGCGGGCGCGAGAACCTCATCCTGCTCGGGCGGCTGCTCGGATATTCCAAGCGCCAGGCACGCGCGCGAGCCGACGAGCTGCTCGGCGCCTTCGGCCTCGAGGAGGCCGCCGGCAAGCTCGCCAAGGAGTACTCCGGCGGCATGCGTCGGCGGCTGGACATCGCCGCGAGCATCGTCGTGACGCCCGCGCTGATGATCCTCGACGAGCCGACCACCGGCCTGGACCCGCGCTCGCGCAACCACGTGTGGGCCATCATCCGCGCGCTCGTCGCCCAGGGCACGACCGTGCTGCTGTGCACGCAGCACCTCGACGAGGCCGACCAGCTCGCCGACGGCATCGCGGTGATCGACCACGGCAAGGTCATCGCCGAGGGCACGCCGGCGCGCCTGAAGGCATCGGTCGGCGGCGGCGCGCTCCATGTGCGCCTGCTCGATCCCGCGCAGCGCGCCGAGGCGGCCCAGCGGCTGGCCCGCGCTCTGGACGCCGAGCCGCAGCTGGCGGCCGACCCGAGCGCGCTCTCGGTGCGTGTCGACGATCCCGAGCGGGCCGCCGACGCCGTCGCCGCGCTGTCAGGCGCCGGGCTCGGTCTGGCCGGCTTCTCGCTCGCCCAGCCGAGCCTCGACGAAGTCTTCCTCGCGCTGACGGGGCGCCCGGCCGAGGACGACGCGGACACGGCGGCAGCGGCATGAGCACGACCCCTGCCACGCGCCCGCCCGAACCAGCGCGCGAGGCCGCGCTGCACGAGGCACTGTCCGCGACGGCGCGGCCACCGCACCCCAGCCCGTGGTCGACGGCGCTGACGTTCGGCTGGCGCGGCATGCTGAAGATCAAGCACGTCCCCGAGCAGCTGATCGACGTGACGATCACCCCGGTCCTGTTCCTGCTCATGTTCACCTACCTCTTCGGTGGTGCGCTGTCGGGATCGACCGGCGAGTACCTGCAGTTCATCCTGCCCGGGATCCTCGCCCAGTCGGTGCTGTTCACATGCGTGTACTCGGGCGTCGCGCTGAACACCGACATGACCAAGGGCGTCGTCGACCGCTTCCGGTCGCTGCCCATCTGGCGCCCGGCCCCGCTCGTCGGCGCCGTGCTCGGCGACAGCCTGCGCTTCGCGCTGGCCGCCACGATCGTCGTGCTGCTCGGCCTCGTCCTGGGCTACAGCCCGGAGGGCGGGATCGTCGGTGTCCTTGCGGCGATGGCGCTCGTGATCGTGTTCGCATTCGCGCTGTCGTGGGTCTTCACGACGCTCGGCCTGCTGCTGCGCACGCCCAGCGCCGTCATGAACACCGGCTTCATGGCGCTCTTCCCGCTGCTCTTTCTCAGCAACATCTTCGTCGACCCCGCCACCCTGCCCAGTGCTCTGGAGGCGTTCGTCGACGTCAATCCGATGTCGCATCTCGTGACCGCGATGCGCGGCCTGATGGCGGGCGAGGGCGACGCCGGCGAGCTCGGCCTCGTGCTCGCCGAGGCCGCGCTGCTGGTCGCGGTCTTCATCCCGCTGACCGTGCGCCTGTACCGGGGCAAGGAGTAGGCGCACGTCAATCCTTCGCGCAGCCGAGCGCGTCGAGCTTGGCGACGCTCCTGGCCAGGGCACGAGCGCGATCGGGCGCTCGTGCTTGCGGCCGGGGCCGTGTTGCGGGAAGGCGTGCAGCCAGAGCTTGCCGCAGGCTTGGACGTACACGCACTCGCCGCTCGAGGATTTGACGAACCCTGGCCGGTGTTTTGGCATCGTAAGCACCATCGCCGCCCAGCAGCCGTCGATGATGTGCTGGTAGCGCAGGTCGAGCGCAACGCGAAGGAGCACCCGGCCCCGATTCACCGCCAGGCACCCATCCCCGAGATACAGGCCCAGCAGATAGGCATACGACTGCTGGTGTGCTGGCTCCCACCGAACCGGAATGGAACCCCACGAACGTCGCCATCGCCCCACGGTGTTCTGGGCAACGCCGCTGATCTCGGCGACCTCGCGATCTGAGTATCCGCGGGCGAGGAGCGCCCGAACGGCGCTGCGATCATGCTCACTTCGAGCCACGAACATACGTTTGCATCGCGCTCGGACGGAACAGCGAACCTTGCGTGAAAAACGGGGGACCCAGGAGTCGAACCTGGCGCTGCGGTTTTGGAGACCGCCGTGTTAAACCGATACACTAGTCCCCCTTCGTGGGCTGCGCATTGTAGGGCTTCGGGCTCCACCGGAAGTGCGGCCGCCGGCCTAACATCGCTGCCATGTCCACCGCCGCCGACTCCGCGCCGGCACCGCTCCTGCCCGACACGCTGCGCCTCGGCCCCGTCCACCTCGCGGTCTCCACGCTCGACGGCTCGATCGCCTTCTACGAGCGTTCGCTGGGCCTACAACTGCATGACCGTGACGGCGACGTCGCGACGCTGGGCGCCGGCGAGGAGGACCTGCTCGTGCTCGTCGAGGAGCCCGGCGCCAAACCGGGCGGGCGGCACGCCGGCCTGTATCACTTCGCCCTGCTGCTGCCCACGCGCCAGGAGCTCGGGCGCGCCGTCAAGCGCCTCGCCGGCGCCTACACGAGGATCGAGGGCGCCTCCGACCACGGCGTCTCGGAGGCGATCTACCTGCGCGATCCCGACGACAACGGGATCGAGCTCTACGCCGACCGGCCGCGCGAGCAGTGGCCGCCGCCGCGCACGGCCGGCGAGCGCGTCGAGATGTACACGATCGCGCTGGACCTGAAGGACCTCGTGGCCGAAGCCGAGGGCGAGGACGTACGCCCCCACGCCGGCCCCGGGCTCGTCATGGGCCACGTGCACCTGCACGTCGGCGATGTCGAGCAGGGCCTCGCGTTCTACCGCGACGTGCTCGGCTTCGAGGTCATGGTCAACCTCGGCAGCGCGGCGTTCGTCTCGGCCGGCGGCTACCACCACCATCTCGGCTTCAACGTCTGGCTCGGGCACGACGTCAAGCCGCGCCCGCCGCGGACCGCCGGCCTGCGCGAGTGGACGGTCGTGCTCCCCGAGCGTGCTCAGGTGGCGCAGGTCCGCGCGCGGGTCGAGGCGGCCGGCCTCGACATCGAGAACCACGCGGGCGGCTTTCTCCTGCGCGATCCGTGGGAGATCGCGGTCGCGGTCATGCAGACCGGCTGAATGCACTTCAGGCGTCGAGCTGGGCGTGCGCCTCGATGATGAACGCCTACCCGGGAACACGTTCTCGCGCAGGCTCGGTGTCGCCGCCTCGTGCCCAGCCGCCGGTAGCGCCGGCGCGCGGCCTTGAAGACGTCGCGGTCAGTGAGCTCGCGCAGCTCACCGTCCTTGCGGACCGCATCGACGAGCCGCACGACGAGCGCCTCGATCGTGACCGGCTGGTCGTCGTCCATCCGCAGCAGCGCGAGCAGCCGCGGCCCGGCGCTGCTCCCGCGCGACTCGAGCGCCTCCTTCGCCTTCGCCCTCGCGGCATCGGCCTGGTCGGCCGCGACGGCCTTCGTCTTCTCGGCCGCGTCGCCGAGCTTCGTGCGGAGGCGGTCGGAGAGGCCCACTGTCGCGTGCCGCGCCGATCGCTACGCGGCGCAATCCGACGAGGAGACCTCGGCGGAGTCCTCGGCGAGCGTGATCGCGTCGACGAGGAACGCCTCGCCGGGCTGCAGGTCGTCGCCCTGGCGAAAGACGTGGACGTCGATCCGGCTGCCGTCCGTCGCGGCGACGTGCGTCACGCTGACCGACGCGAACGCGCTCGTGTCGGCATCGAGTGGGGCACTCGCCGCCCCCGCCAGCTTGCCGTCGGCCGAGCGCTCGCGGATCGAGAGGCAGATCG
>JBBSQG010000149.1:0-7151 GCA_038258125.1 Solirubrobacterales bacterium | reverse complement strand
GAGCGCGAGCGCGCCGACGGGTGCCAGCGCGAGGCGCTTCCAGAGCGGCCAGGTCCGTGCGGTCGGCGGTCCGAGAAGCCGCTCGCGGAGTGTGCCCCGCAGCGCGTGGGGCAGGTTGCCCAAGCCGATCGCGAGCGCGACGAAGATCAGGGCCGGGAGCTCCCAGATCCAGAACAGGCCGAGCTCTGAGAACCACAGGACGATCAGGAAGCCCGCGACGACAAGTCCGACGTAGCCGGCGGCGAAGCCGACCACGAGCGCGATCCCGAAGCTCATCTCGGTGACGGCCTGCAGCTTGGAGAAGACCTCGCTGTGGTCGGCGAAGAAGCCCATCACCCCGTCCGACCAGAATCCGGGGGCGCTGTTGCGCGCGGCGTAGCGGTCGATCAGGCGCTCATAGCCGCCGGGCGTGTAGCGCGTGAACGCGAGGTTCTCGAAGAAGACGGTGATGAAGACCGCGCCGAGGAACACCCGCAGCATGACGAGGTGGTTCATGTGTGCGATGCGCTCGATGCGCCCTACCGCGGGGGAGGCTGGGGTGGACATACGGTCACCTCGGTTGCTGGCGGGTGGTCGGGTCGCCGCGCGGAACCGATGCAGTCGGGCGGGCGGGCATGCTCATGATGGTTGTGCGAGTGCTTCGAGCGTGAGGCCGCGGGCTTCGATGCCGCGTGCCCACCAGATCACGCCGGCGACGGCGCCGATCAGCCAGAAGGCCGAGAGCAGCCCGAACGCGGTCCAGAGGCCGAAGTTCAGGGCGAGCTCGCCGAGCACGATCTGGCCGAGGATCGCGCCCGTCCGGCCGACGGCGACGCTGGCGCCGATCCCGGTCGCGCGCAGGTGCGTGGGGAACAGCTCGGAGAACGTCGGGTACGCCGACACCCAGGCGCATGTCGCGCAGAACACGGCGAGCGTGAACGCGGCGAGCGTGACGCCGGGTGATCCGGTCGTGGCGGCCGCGGCGAGCACCATCACCGAGACGGCGGCGGCCGTGTAGGCGAACGTGACGGTTGGCTTGCGCCCGAGCGCGTCCAGCGCCCACGCGACGAGCAGGCCGCCGGCGAGCGCGCCGACGTTCGCGATCACGTAGTAGTACGGCACGGTCTCGGGGCCGACGTCGACGACGCCGGGGACGAGCACGAAGACCGCGACGAACGTGAACAGGCCGTAGTACCCGGCGGCTTCGGAGAAGTCCAGGGCCATGCCGAACAGCAGTCGGCCGCGGTGCCTGCTCCACAGCTCGCGCAGTTGCTCGCGCATCGCGGCGGACGGTTGCGTGGCGAGGACCGCGTGTGTGGCCGGCAGGCCCGTGATCTGCGTGATCACGGCGTCGGCTTCCTCGGTGCGGCCCTGGGCCGCGAGCCAGCGCGGGGACTCGGGGATGAAGCGGCGTGCCCAGAGCGCGTAGATCGCGGCGACGGCGCCGAACAGCATCGCGTAGCGCCAACCCTCCTGGCCCAGCAGGGCGCTGATGAAGAAGATCCCGACCAGGCCGGCGAGGATCCCGCCGAGCGCCCAGAAGTTCATCACGAGCGCGTTCGTGCGCCCGCGGTGGCGGGCGGGCATGAACTCCGAGATCGCCGACGCCACGGCGGAGTACTCGCCGCCGACGCCGAGCCCCGTCAGGAACCGGAACACGAGGAAGATCGCGTAGTTCGGGGCGGCAGCGGTGCAGACCGCGGCGAGCGAGTACATGACGAGCGTGATCACGAACATCCGCCGGCGCCCGAACCGGTCCGCCAGATATCCGAAGCCGAGCGCGCCGAACATGATCCCGACGAACCACACGACGAAGACGACGATCTGCTCGCGCTGGGAGAGGCCGAACTCGGCGGCGATCGACGGGATCACCGAGCCGATGATCTGCACCTCGAACGCGTCGAGCATCCAGCCGACGCCGAGCGCCGCGGCGATCCGCGTGTGCATCGGCCGCCACGGCGCCGCGTCGAGGCGTGCCGGCATCAGCCGACGACGACCGGGCCGGCGGCGACGGCCGCCAGCAGCGATGCATATCCGGATGCGTCGAACTCGACCCACTCGTTGACGTACTCAAGCTCCATCGGCTCGCAGAGCTTGGGGTCCGAGGCGTCCATCGACAGCAGCAGCGACCGGTATGCGTCGTGGTCGGCGGTGTTGTCGGCGAGGACGGTGAAGTTGCAGTGATGAAACGGCGGTGAGGTCCACACCAGCCGCAGGCCGACGGGGTCGCCGAGCCGGCCGACGGCGTCCCACGTCACGCTGGAGACGACGCACGCGTCAAGCTCGCCGCTGCGCACGCGACCCAGCTGCGCGAGCTCGGCGCCGCCGGTGTCGCCGTGCATCCCCAGGTCGCGGTCCAGGCGCGTGGCGACGAAGTCCGTGCGCGGATCGACGCCCTCCGCCAGCAGGGCGTGGACGGGCAGGATGTGCGCCTGCGGGGAGTCGGCGTCGCCGAACCCGACCCTGGCGCCGCGCAGGTCAGACAGCTCGTCGTGGCCGTCCTCGTCGCGGGCGACGATGTGGCTGCGCCACCCCAAGTCGGTGTCGCGCATCGCGATCGCATGCGCGCCGCCACCTGTCAGCGCCAGCGTGTGGGCGTAGGCGAGGTTCGTGTTCCACGCCGTGTCAAGCTCACCCTTGACGAGCGCGCGGACCTGATCGGCGTAGGCGTCGAAGAAGCGCACCTGTAGCGCCAGGCCCTGCTCGGAGAACCAGTCGCCGAACGCGTCCCAGATCTGGCGGACCTTCTCGTGATAGACGACGGCACCGACGCGATAGGCCTGTGGTGGCACGGGGGCTCCTCGACATTGTTGGGTGACCGGGTCCGGTCACGGGCTGGCCAACGCGGGTTCGAGGCGGTCTGACCCGTCGCCGCCGCGAACGGTTCGCTTGATCGCAGCCCGTAAGGGGCGTGGCCGTCAGGTGCAGCGAAACGCCTGCAGCGCGGTCGCACGGTCGGCGCCGCCGGCGTTGATCGTGGCGTGGATGACCGCCAGCGTCGTCGCGAGCGGCAGCGGCGTCGAGGCGACCTGCATCGCGGGGTCGGCGATCCCGACCGGATGCCACCACGCACCGTCGGCCGCCAGTGTCGGCTCGGGCCACAGGGCGTCGAGCGACAACTGCACCCCACGGTCGGCGAACCCCGTACGGGCGACGCGGCGCACGAGCTGATCCTCGGCGGCGACGCCGTCGGCGGCGAGCATCGCGCGCAGCAACCGCTCCTCGGCAGCGTCGGCCTCGTCGATCGTGGCCGCGACCTTGACCGTGAAGCCGAGCGCGCGCAGCAGTTCGATGCCGGCGCGCGCCCGATCGAAGCTGCCCGCGCCGCGATGGGCGTCGTGCAGCCCGGCGCTCGCGGAGTCCAGCGAGACCTGCATCGTCACCGACGCAGGGTCCAGGCCGTCGAGCGTGCGCCGCCGCGCGCCGCGCGCCAGCAGCATCGCGTTGGTCAGGATGGTGACCGCGGCGCGTTCGCCGGCGACACCGACGAGCGCGCCGAGCTCGGGGTGCAGGAATGGCTCGCCGCCGGTCAGCAGCACATCACGGCCACCGAACCCGGCGAGCTCCTCACAGGCGCGCCGGGCAACCTCGACATCCAGCCGCCGCGCCCGCGCGCGCGGACCGGACTCCGAGCAGCAGTAGTCACACGACAGGTTGCAGTCGAAGTTCGTGTACAGCCACAACCGCGAGCCGAGCGCGGGCAGGGCAGCATCGGATTGCGGTTGCTGATCGGACGTCACGGGCGGATCAGACCCGCCGAGCGCGCAGACGGTTCGGTCACGCGCTGGCAGTGGCCCGATCGCCAGCGAATCCTTCAGGCCCGTGGCGGGTCTGATGACGCATGGACGCGCCGCTCCCCGCTGTCGTGATGTACACGCTGCGCGGCTGCGTTCACTGCACGCGGGCACGGGGGCTTCTGAGGCGCCTCGACATCCGGTTCGAGGAGCGCCCGGGCGACGGCGTCACGGACTTCCGCGGCCTGCTCGCCGAGCGGACCGGTGGGTGGACGGTGCCGCAGATCATCATCCATGGCGAGGCGGTCGGCGGTGCGGACGACCTCGCCCGGCTGCAGCGGCGCGGCGTCCTGCGGTCGCGTGTCGACGGTGACGCGTTTCCGGTCGCCGTCGTGCGCCGGCGCCCGGCGCCGCGCCAGCTGCTCGCGGCACTCCTGACGAGACCCTCGAGCATGGGCCGTGCGGCATGGCGCCAGACCGTCGAGTGGCGCGACGCCGACGGGCGCGTCGTCGAGCGCCCGGCGTCGCCTTCAGACGATCATCAGTGATACAGGCCTGAAGCCATCAGACCGCCCGCGACGGTGAGCACGAACGCCGCTGACCAGGCCAGGCGGCGAAGCTCGGGTCCCAGCGATTCTGTCGTCGCCGCCGAGTGCGACCGGCTCCTCGCCGGTGCGGACCGGCCACGGCGAGCGATCAGCGCACCGGCGCCGATCAGGCAGACGGCAAGCGCCGCCGCCGCGATGAACGCGGGCGAGCTCGGGTCGCCGGCGGTGGCGCCAAGGGTGGCGAACGCGATCACGCCCGGCACGATGCCGATCGCGGTCCCGACGACGTAGTCGCGCGTTCTGATCGCGCTCGCCCCGGCCACGTAGTTGAGCACGTTGAACGGCACCAGCGGTATCAACCGCAGCGCGATGATCGCCAGCAGGCCGTGCTCGCGCAGGCGCCGCTGCAGATGCTCGGCGCGATCGCCCTGGATCTGCTGGACCGACGCGCCCGCGGTTCGGCGCGCGAGTGCGAAGGCCGCCGTGGCACCCGCGAGCGCCCCGGTGATCGCGACGAGCGGCCCGACGAACGGGCCGTAGATCGCGCCCGCCGCGATCGTCAGCGCCGAGCCGGGGACGAGCGCGAGCGTCAGCACCGCGTACAACAGCGCGAACGCCACGGCGCCGAGGATCCCGCTGCCCACGAACGCCTCCTCGAGCGCCCGGCGCGATGGTCCGCCCGCGAGCGCGGCCAGCCCCGCGCCGGTCGCCAGGAACGCGCCCAGCACGAGCAGGCGCAGCCGTGGAGGACGAAGGCTCGTCGTCACGCGGGTATCTACGCGTGCTCGCTGAGCTTGGGAAACCGCGGATGAGCCACACCTGACGCGCAGACGGCTACGCCAGGCGCCGAGCTGGTCATTGCCAGGAACGCTGTCGTCCGACGAGCAGCCAGACGTTCAGCAGCGCGAACGCGGCGACGAAGTTCGCGCCGCAGACCGCACAGGTCTGCACGGTGATGCCGTCTGACAGCAGCGTGCCGAGATCCTTCAGCAGCGTGATCGCGACCCCGATCACGAACGACAGCGCGACGGTCCGCGGCAACTGCTCACGCATGATCGCCCAGACGCGCGACGCGGCGGGCATGCGTGGCGCAGGCTCGTCCACCGTGGTGCTGACGACGCTGATGCGCGCGGCGCTGCTCTCGGCGTCGAGGCGCGCGATGACGCGGTCGGCAAGACCATCCGGTGCCCGGCTGCGCAGCGCGCGTAGCTCGCCGGCGAGCTCGGTCAGCTCTGCCAGGGCAGCGCGGCAATCCGTGCAGTCGCGCAGGTGCTCGCGGACGCGTGCATGCTCATCGGCCGGCAGCGTCTGCTCGTGGTAAGCCTGCAGCTGGCCGGCGAAGCAATGCTCGACCCTCATGACGCTCCTCGCTGGCCCGCGTGGTCGGCCAGCCCGGTGCGCAGCCGCTTGCGGGCTCGATGCAGGCGGCTCTTGAACGCCGCCTCGTGCAGACCGAGCACGGCCGCGGCCTCCGCGGTCGAGAGCCCCTCGACGTCGCGGAGCACCACGGCCGCGCGCTGATCGACCGGCAGCGCGGTGATCGCGGCGTCGAGGGTCCGTCGCAGGTCTGCGCGCTCGGCGCGGTCGGCGGGTTGGATCGAACGGTCCCGAGAGGCGTGCTCGCGCTGCTCGTCGAGTGACTCGACGACGACATCCGCGCCGCGCCGACGGCCGTCAGCGCGGCGACGCGCCTCGTTGACGCCGATCCGATACAGCCATGTGAAGAAGCGAGCGTCACCGCGAAAGCCGGGCAGCCCGCGCCATGCGCGCAGAAACGCCTCCTGCGTGACCTCCTCGGCCTCATCGCGATCGAAGCACAACCGCACGACGACCGCGTACAGGCCGTCGGCGTGGCGGCGCACCAGACTGTCGAACGCAGCGCGATCACCCGCGCGCGCAAGCGCGACGAGCGCCGCCTCGTCTGCGGTCACGAGCGGCACGACGGTCGAAGCCGGGCTGCTGTCGACGGCGCTCGATTCGGCGGGGCACATGACCAGTCAGACCTTCCCACGAGCATCACGATTCACAAAGCTCACGCGCGCAACCGCAGTGCTGCCCGTCGAGGTCACGCTCGCGGAGGTGGTCACCATCGATGCGGGCTGCCGGGAGCCCGTCATTCCCACAACCGGCCGCGCAGGCCGGATGCCCGCGCGACGGGTCGCGCGACCGCGGCGCGCAGCGTCGTCTCTGTGCCCACGAGCACCAGCCGCGTCCGTGCCCGCGTCGCCGCCGTGTACAGCAGCTCTCGCGTGAGGATCCTCGATGTCGCGGCCGGCAAGAGGACGACGGCGGTGTCGAACTGCGAGCCCTGGCTCTTGTGGATCGTCATCGCGAGGGCGGTCTCGATCGCGCCGAGGCGGGTGGGGGTGAACTCGAGCAGCTCGCCGCCTCGCGCAAAGGTGGCGCTGACGCGGTCGGGGGCGCTCTGGACCACGACACCGGTGTCGCCGTTGTAGAGGCGTAGCTCGTAGTCGTTCTCGGTGACGAGCAGTGGGCGGCCGACGTAGGCGGGGCCGTCGGGGTCCAAGCCGGGGATCGCGGCGGCGAGCCAGCGCTCGATGCGCGCCGTCCAGGCCGCGACGCCCTGGGCTCCTCGGCGGTGCGCGCAGAGGACGCGGAAGGCGCCGAGCGCCGCGATCGCCTCCTGGGCTTCGCCCGCACGTGCAGCCTCGATCACCGCGCGGCCGGCGCGCACCGCCTCATCTCGAACGGTGTCGAGCGCCTGCTCGGCCTCCGGGTCGGTCGCCTCCACCGAGATCCAGGACACGTCGTCGAGCCCGGACTCGAGGATCGACATCACGGCGTCGGGGTCGCCACTCCGGATTGCGTCGGCCAGTCGGGCGATGGCGCCGCCGAAGCGGTGGACGCGGTCGAGGACGACGATGCCGTC
>JBBSQG010000148.1:0-7276 GCA_038258125.1 Solirubrobacterales bacterium | reverse complement strand
GAGGGGATCGAGTTCGAGGTGCCGATGCCGACGCGGATCGTCGTCAAGGGCAACTCCAAGCAGCAGGTGGGCGAGATCGCCGCGAACATCCGCAAGAAGCGCCCGCCGGAGCCCTACAAGGGCAAGGGCATCCGCTACGAGGGCGAGTACGTGGCCCGGAAGGTTGGCAAGCGCGCATGAGCGTCAAGACCGCACCCCAGAGGCGCCTCAAGCGCCGTCGCCGCGTTCGCGCGAAGATCACCGGCACCGCCGCCCGGCCGCGCATCTCCGTCTTTCGCTCCAACCGCGGCATCCATGCGCAGCTCGTCGACGATGTCGCCGGGCACACGCTCGCCGCCGTCGCTTGGACCGAGGCGCCGCTGCGCGACAAGAACCCGATGGAGCAGGCGACCGAGGCCGGCAAGCTGCTGGCCGAGCGCGCCACCGCCGCCGGCGTCAGCACCGCCGTGTTCGATCGCGGCGGCTACCAGTACCACGGCCGTGTGAAGGCCTTCGCAGAGGGCATCCGCGAAGGAGGCGTAACCGTATGAGTGCCCCAGTCGTCGATCGCTCCGTCAGTCAGGCGGGCCTGGACCTGCAGGAGCGCGTCGTGGAGATCAACCGCGTCGCCAAGGTCGTCAAGGGCGGCCGCCGTTTCTCGTTCACCGCGCTCGTGGTGGTCGGTGACGAGCGTGACGTCGTCGGCGTCGGCTACGGCAAGGCCAACGAGGTCCCGCTGGCGATCCAGAAGGGCGTCGAGCAGGCCAAGAAGAACCTCTTTCGCGTGCCCAAGCACGGCCAGACGATCACCCACACGACGACCGGCATCTACGGCGCCGGCCGCGTCTTCATGAAGCCGGCCTCGCCCGGTACCGGCGTCATTGCCGGTGGCGGCGTGCGCGCGGTACTCGAGCTGGCCGGGATCCACGACATCCTCTCCAAGTCGCTGGGCTCGCAGAACCCGATCAACCTCGTCAAGGCGACGGTCGCCGGCCTGCAGGGCCTGCGCCGCCCCGAGGAGGTCGCCGAGCTGCGCGGGCTCTCGATCAACCAGGTGCTCGGCATCGGGACGGCGGACTCCGAGGCCGGCGCCGTCGAGACGATCGCCAACGCCGAGACCGGCCCGGACGACACCGTCGCCGAGGCGATCGCCGGCACCGATGCCGAGGCCGGCGTCGACGAGGCTGTGGCCGAGCCGGCCGCCGCCGCGGAGGACCCATCGTGACGATCACCCAGTACAAGTCCAAGAACGGCTCCGATCAGCGCCAGCGCGACACCCTCCGCTCGCTGGGCCTGCACCGCATCGGGCAGGTCGTCGAGGTCAAGGACACACCGCAGGCGCGGGGCATGGTTCACCGCGTGCGCCATCTCGTCCGCATCGTCGAGGAGCAGACATGACCCCGTCCGAGTCCAACGGGACCGATCCCAAGGAGATCGGCCTGCACACGCTCAAGCCGGCCCCCGGCAGTCGCAAGGCACGCAAGCGCGTCGGCCGCGGCCACGGCTCGGGCACCGGCAAGACGTCCGGCCGCGGGCACAAGGGCGCCGGCGCGCGCTCGGGCTCCAAGTCGCGGCCCGGCTTCGAAGGCGGGCAGATGCCGATTCACATGCGGATGCGCAAGCTGCGCGGCCCGCACATGAAGAAGTCGATGCCCTTCGAGCCCTTCCGCACGCACACGCAGGCGGTCAACCTGCAGGACCTCGAGCGCCGTTTCGAATCGGGCGACGAGGTGACGGTCGAGGCGATGAAGGCCAAGGGCCTCGCGCAGCGCAAGGACGTCGAGGTCAAGGTCCTCGCCAAGGGCGCGATCTCCAAGCCGCTGACCGTCCACGCCCATCGCTTCAGCGGCAGTGCCCGCGAGGCGATCGAGGCGGCCGGTGGCACGTGCCACGTCGTCGGTGACTAGGACCGTCGCCCGGCGGCCGCGCAAGCGCGTTGCTCTAACCTGATCCGTCGTGCTCGCCACGATCCTCACGGCCTTCAAGGTCGCCGACATTCGCAAGAAGCTTGCGATCACGATGTTCATCCTCGCCCTGTATCGCCTGGGCGCGCACATCCCTGTGCCGGGGATCAACGTCGAGGCCGTCAAGGCAGTCCAGGACTCCTTCAGCGGCTCGAGCATCCTCGGCTTCCTGAACCTGTTCAGCGGCGGCGGACTGGCGCGTATCGCCCTGTTCGCGCTGGGGATCATGCCCTACATCACGGCGTCGATCATCCTGCAGCTGCTGACCGTCGTCGTGCCGTCGCTGGAGAAGCTGCAGAAGGAGGGCGAGGTCGGCCAGCAGCGCATCACGCAGTACACCCGCTACCTGACCGTCGGCCTCGCGTTCGCGCAGTCGATCGGCTACGTCTTCCTCTTCAAGTCCTTCACGGCGAGCGCCGGCCAGCCGATCATCGACAACTTCAACGCGCCGCGCGTCTTTCTCATCGTCATATCGCTCACCGCGGGCTGCGTGCTGATCATGTGGATGGGCGAGCTGATCACGCAGCGCGGCATCGGCAACGGCATCTCGCTGATGATCTTCGCCTCGATCGTGTCGGGCCTGCCCAACGGCGTGCAGGCATGGGCGACGAGCCCGGATCCCGTCTTCAAGGTGATGATGCCGTTCATCGCGCTGGGCGTGATCGCGGCGATCGTCTTCGTGCAGGAGGGCCAGCGGCGGATCCCGATCCAGTACGCCAAGCGCGTCATCGGCCGGCGCATGACGCAGGGCGGCCAGACCTACCTCCCGCTGCGCGTGAACATGGCGGGCGTCATCCCGGTCATCTTCGCCGCCTCGATCATGGCGTTCCCGCCGACCGTCGGGCAGCTCATGAACAACAACCTCGGGCGCGACTTTGCCGCGTTCTTCTCGCCCAACGGCTGGGCCTACATCGTGGGCGAGTCGATCTTCATCATCCTCTTCACCTACTTCTATACGGCGGTCACGTTCAACCCCGTCGACCAGGCCGACAACCTCAAGAAGTACGGCGGCTTCATCCCCGGAGTGAGACCCGGCCGGCCGACGGCGGAGTTCCTCGACCGCGTGCTCGCGCGGTTGACGTTCCCCGGCGCGCTGTACCTCGCCGCGGTCGCCGCGATGCCGACGATCCTCATCAACCAGACGAGCGCCAACTTCTTCTTCGGCGGGACGTCGATCCTGATCGTGGTCGGCGTCGCGCTGGACACGATGAAGCAGCTCGAGGCACAGTTGATGATGCGCA
Organism: Solirubrobacterales bacterium; assembly: GCA_038258125.1. Classification (GTDB taxonomy): domain Bacteria; phylum Actinomycetota; class Thermoleophilia; order Solirubrobacterales; family Solirubrobacteraceae; genus CADCVQ01. Next base: position 4,092 of record JBBSQG010000148.1, on the reverse strand, counting down.
ACTACGAGGGGTTCCTCAAGTAGCACGCATCGGCCGGCGACCGCCCCGACCGTGCCGCCGCGCAGGGCGCGGCGGCGGGCGCAGTGCGGGCCTTGCACGGTTCGGTTCCCGCCGGCGCACGCCGCGCAGTAGTCTCTCGGCCCGCGCCCATGTCCAGCGAGCTCAACCTCATCCTCGTCGGACCGCCGGGTGCCGGCAAGGGCACCCAGGCCGAACGCCTGACCGACGACTTCAACCTGCCCCACATCGCCACGGGCAACATCCTGCGTGCCGCGATCCGTGATGAGACCGAGCTCGGCAAGCGGGCGAAGACCTACATGGACAAGGGTGAGCTCGTCCCCGACGACGTCATCACGGGCGTGATCCTGGAGGCGCTCGGCAGCGCCGACGCCCGCGACGGCTTCCTGCTCGACGGCTTCCCGCGCACGATCCCGCAGGCCGAGGCACTGTCGGAGGGGCTGGAGAGCGCCGACCGCCGGCTGACCGCCGTGATCCTCATCGACGTACCCGACGAGGACGTCACGCGCCGCCTCTCGGGCCGTCGCGTGAGCGTGAAGACCGGCCGCGTCTACCACGTCGAGTTCGACCCGCCCAAGCACGAGGGCCGCTGCGACATCGACGGCTCGCGCCTGGTCCAGCGAGACGACGACAAGCCCGACACGATCGCCCACCGGCTGGAGGTCTACCACGCCGCGACCGAGCCGCTCGCCGAGTACTACGAGCAGCGCGGGCTGCTGCGGCGCTTCGACGGCACGCGTGCGCCGACCGAGGTCCACGACCACATCCGCGCGACGATCGCCACGCTGCGCCTCGAAGACGAGCTCTAGTAGGACCCCGTCGGTTGATCGTCAAGAAGACTCCGGAGCAGATCGACAAGATGGCCGCAGCGGGCGACATCCTCGTCCGCACGCTCGAGCTCGTCGAACGCAAGATCCGGCCCGGCGTGACGACGATGCAGCTCGATGCCGCCGCGGAGAAGTTCATCCGCTCGCAGGGCGCGACGCCGGCCTTCAAGGGCTACCGCGGCTTCCCCGGCTCGCTGTGCACATCGCCCAACTCGATGGTCGTGCACGGCATCCCGGGTCCCTACGCGCTGCGCAAGGGCGACATCCTGTCGGTCGACTGCGGCGTCGTGCTCGACGGCTGGGTCGCCGACGCCGCGCGGACCTTCGCGGTCAGGTCGATCTCCCAGACCGCGCGCAAGCTGCTGGACACGACGCAGGCGTCGCTGTTCGCCGCGGTGCAGGCCTGCCGCGTCGGCAACCGCCTCGGGGACGTGTCGCACGCCGTGCAGAAGGTCGTCGAGGACGACGGCCTGTCGATCGTCCGCTCGCTCGTCGGCCACGGCATCGGGCGCGACATGCACGAGGACCCGCAGATCCCCAACTACGGCCCGCCGCACAAGGGCGTCAGGCTCGAGGAGGGGATGGTCTTCGCCGTCGAGCCGATGGTCACCACCGGGCGCCATGCCGTGCGCCTGGGCGAGGACCATTGGTCGATCTACTCGCAGGACGGATCGCTCGCGGCGCACTTCGAGTTCACGATCGCGATCACCGCCGACGGGCCTCAGGTCCTGACGCCGTGGCACGAATCGACTGGCTGAATTGGTCTCCCGGCTGGCCGTCACGGCTTTGCTACCCTCACTGGTCGCGCTCGCGGCGGGAGCTTGTCGTCCTGCGCGCGTTTCCTCACGTCTGCAAGAAGGGGCTCATGAAGGTACGTCCGTCGGTCAAGCCGATGTGTGAGAAGTGCAAGATCATCCGCCGCCACGGGGCGGTGCTGGTGATCTGCTCCAATCCGCGTCACAAGCAGCGGCAGGGGTAATTCGATGGCACGCATCGCGGGCATCAACATCCCCCTCAACAAGCGCGCCGAGATCGGCCTGACGTACATCTATGGCGTCGGTCGTCCCACCGCGAACGAGATCCTGAAGGCCACGAACATCGAGCCCGACCGCAAGGTCCGCGACCTCACCGAGGACGAGGTCGCCCGCCTGCGCGAAGCGATCGACGACCTCACGGTCGAAGGCGATCTGCGGCGCGAGCGCTCGCAGAACATCAAGCGCCTGATGGAGATTGGGTGCTATCGCGGTATGCGTCATCGCCGCAACCTGCCCGTTCGCGGGCAGAACACGAAGACGAACGCCCGCACGCGCAAAGGGCCCAAGCGCATGCAGGTGGCCGGCAAGAAGAAGGCCACGAAGAAATAGAGGACATTCCAGTTGCCTGCTCCCAAGCGCCCGCAGCGTGGCCGCCGCAAGCCGAAGAAGAACATTCCCATCGGCCAGGCCCACATCAAGACTTCTTTCAACAACACGATTGTCTCGTTGTCCGATCAACAGGGCAACGTGATCGCGTGGGAATCAGCCGGCGGTGCCGGCTTCAAGGGCTCGCGTAAGTCGACGCCGTTCGCCGCGCAGGTCACGGCTGACGCCGCGGCGCGCAAGGGCATCGACCAGGGCCTGCAGAAGGTCGAGGTCTTCGTGAAGGGCCCCGGCTCGGGTCGCGAAACCGCGATCCGCTCGCTGCAGGCCGCCGGTCTTGAGGTCACGGGCGTCAAGGACGTCACGCCCCAGGCACACAACGGCTGCCGTCCCCGCAAGCGGAGGCGCGTCTAATGGCACGAGATACAGGAGCAGCCTGCAAGCAGTGCCGCCGCGAGGGCCAGAAGCTCTTCCTCAAGGGCGAGCGCTGCCTGACGGACAAGTGCGGCGTCGAGCGGCGGGCCTACCCGCCGGGCGACCACGGGCGCGGACGCCAGAAGCAGTCGGAGTACCGCGTCCAGCTGCGCGAGAAGCAGAAGGCCCGCCGCTACTACGGCGTGCTCGAAAAGCAGTTCCGCATCTATTACGCGAAGGCTTCGCGCCAGGACGGCATCACCGGCGAGAACCTGCTCGCGATCCTCGAATCGCGCCTGGACAACGTCCTTGTGCGACTCGGCTTCGCCGCCTCGCGACGTCAGGCGCGCCAGTTCATCCGCCACGGCCATTGGCACGTCAACGGCCGCCGCGTGGACATCCCCAGCTACCAGGTGCGGGAGGGCGACATCATCGCCGTCAAGGCCGGCACCCCGGTCGAAGCGCTTATCCGTGACGCCACCGAGCTGACCGCACAGGTCCCCGCGTGGCTGCAGGCCGACCATGACTCCCTGACCGCAAAGGTGCTGCGCAAGCCCGAGCGCAGGGAGATAGCCGCTCCGGTTCAGGAGCAGCTCATCGTCGAGCTCTACTCCAAGTAGCCATTTTCCCCACCCACCCGTTCCGCGGACGGCGCGCGGGGGCGGGCGGGTCCGATTCACCCCGACGTCAGGACCTTCATGCTCGACTTCCAAGTCCCCCGAATTACCAGTGAGACGGTCGAGGAGAACCGTGGCTCGTTCACCATCGAGCCACTCGACCGTGGTTTCGGCTACACGTTTGGCAACTCGCTGCGGCGAGTGCTGCTGAGCTCGCTCGCCGGGGCCGCCGTCACGAGCGTGCGCATCGAAGGGGTCGCGCACGAGTTCTCCACGATCAAGGGCGTCAAGGAGGACGTCACCGACATCGTTCTCAACCTCAAGGGCATCGTCTGCCGCATGCACTCCGATGCGACCGAGGTCGAGGCCCCGCTCGTCGTGACCGGCCCGGGCGAGATCACCGCCAAGGACATCGACCTGCCGGCCGGTGTCGAGGTGCTCAACCCCGACGTGCACATCGCGACGCTCGAGAAGAAGACCAAGCTCGAGCTGTACCTCACGGTCGGTCGCGGTCGCGGCTACCGCCAGTCGGAGGACAACAAGTCGCCCGACCAGCCGATCGGGGTGATCCCGATCGACTCGATCTTCTCGCCGATCCGGCGCGCCTCCTACCGGGTCGACGCGGCCCGCGTCGGCCAGCGGACGGACTTCGACAAGCTGTCGCTCGAGGTCGAGACCGACAGCTCGCTCGAGCCGCCGACGGCGCTGCGCGAGGCATCCGAGCTGCTGATCGCCAACCTGGCGATCTTCACCGACGCCGACCGTGTCGAGGAGCTGACCCAGACGAACGGGACCGTAGCCGCGGCGACCGGGGCTGAGCCCGCCACAGCAGGCGATGGCGACGACCGCCTGATCGAG
>JBBSQG010000147.1:0-7315 GCA_038258125.1 Solirubrobacterales bacterium | reverse complement strand
CTCCACGGTGATGTCGAGGGACTCCAGGACCCGGGCGGCAAGGCCCTCCTCCTCACGGAGCAGGCCGAGGAGGAGGTGCTCGGTCCCGATGTAGTTGTGCTTGAGCGTGCGCGCCTCTTCCTGCGCGAGAACGACCACCTGACGTGCTCGCTCTGTGAATCGCTCGAACATGACGTACTGATCCTTTCCTGCTGGGGCGGGGCCTCTAGCCTCGGTTCATGCGTGGTCCGGATGGAACTCTGGGGACGGCAACATGCCCGACGTGTCTTTCATCATTTCGGCACCGCAAGCGAAATGGATGAGGGGTCGGGAGCAGAAGGCGGGCATGGGGCAGTCTACCAACGCCCAAGTCCCGCAAATGTTGCGTTTGGCCTCTATCCATCACGCATCGCCGGAAAGAGCACGACTTCGCGAATTGACGATCGATCGAGCAGCGCCATGACGAGCCGGTCGATGCCCAATCCGACCCCTCCGGTGGGCGGCATGCCCTGCTCGAGGGCCTCGACGAAGACCTCGTCGTAGGGCGCCGCCTCGTCGTCGCCCTCGGCGGCCAGGCGAGCCTGGGACTCGAACCGCGAGCGCTGCTCGTCGGGGTCGTTGAGCTCGGTGAAGGCGTTGGCGATCTCGACGCCGCCGCAGAACGCCTCCCAGCGCTCGACGAGGCCCGGGGTCGTGCGGTGGGCCTTGGCAAACGGCGACAGCTCGACCGGATAGTCCAGCACGAACGTGGGCTGCTGCAGCTCGGGCTCGACGAACGTGCTGAGCAGGTCGTCGACGAGCTGCGGCCAGGTGCGGCCCTCGGTGTGCATCCGGTCGCCGATCGCCTCCGCGAGGCTCGCGCGATCGGAGTGGGCGGTGAAGTCGACGCCGGTCTTGTCGCCGATCGCGTCGCGCAGCGTGACGCGCCGCCAGGGCGCATCGAAGTCGATCGGGCCGACCGAGCCGACCTGCTGGGCGACCGAGCGCACGAGCGCCTCCAGGCGGTCTGCGACGTCGCTGTAGTCAGCGTAGGCCTCGTAGAACTCCACCATCGTGAACTCGGGGTTGTGCTTCGTCGACAGCCCCTCGTTGCGAAAGTCCTTGCCGAGCTCGTAGACACGTTCCAGGCCGCCGACGATGCAGCGCTTGAGGTACAGCTCGGTGGCGATCCGCAGGTACAGCGTGCGATCCAGGGCGTTGTGGTGCGTCGTGAACGGGCGCGCGAGCGCGCCGCCGTAGAGCGGCTGCAGGACCGGCGTCTCGACCTCGATGAAGCCGGCGTCGTCGAGCGCGCGGCGCACGGCGGTGACGACCCTCGCACGCGCGATGAACAGCTCCCGCGCCTCCTCGTTGGCCATCAGGTCAAGCTCGCGGCGTCGGTAGCGGGTCTCGACGTCCTGCAGGCCGTGATGCTTCTCGGGCGGCGGACGCAGCGACTTGGCGAGCACGGTGAAGGCGTCGATCCGCAGCGAGATCTCGCCGCGCTTCGTGCGCAACGCGGTCCCGTCGATGCCGATGATGTCGCCGAGGTCGACCTGTGTCAGCAGACGCTCGTGCAACTCGGGACCGAGCACGTCGGCCCGGGCCTGCAGCTGCAGGCGCCCGGAGCGGTCGACGAGGTCGAGGAACGCCATCTTGCCCTGGCCGCGGCGCGCGGCGAGCCGGCCGGCGACACGGTGGGAGACCGCCGTCTCCTCGCCGTCGGCCAGCGCGGCGTGGGCGGTGTGCACCTCGGCCACCGGCGCGACGCCGGGGAACTCGTGCGGGAAGGGGTCGATGCCGTCGGCGCGCAGCTTGTCGAGCTTCGCGCGCCTGACGGCGAGCAGCTCGTCAGCCATCAGGGCGTTGAGCCTAGTGGCTAGAGCCCGATGTCGATCTTGGTGATCTTGTAGTGCAGCTGCTTGCCGTTGGGCAGCGGGACGTCGACGACGTCGTTGCGCTTGTGGCCGAGCAGCGCCTTGCCGACCGGTGACTCGTAGGACAGCCGCTCCGGCGGCTTGGCCTCCGGTGAGCCGACGATCGTGAACTTGTGCGTCTTGCCGGAGTCCTCGTCCTTGACGTTGACGATCGAGCCGACCTGGACGACCTCCTTGGAGATGTCCTTGGCATCCACGACGGTCGCCGAGCGCAGGCGCTCCTCGACCTGCGCGATCCGCGCCTCGACCATCGCCTGCTCGTTCTTGGCGTCGTCGTACTCGGAGTTCTCGTTGATGTCGCCGAACTCGCGCGCCTCCTTGATGCGCTGGGCGACCTCCTTGCGCTTGTCGCCCTGCAGATGGGCAAGCTCGGCCTTGAGCTTCTCGAGGCCGTCGGCGGTGAGGATGACGTCTTTGGGCATAAGAGAGGAGAGGTGGGAGTGGCCCGGCGCGGGGCGGGCGAACGCGGAAGGCTCCGCAAGCGACGCCGCAGGATAGCAGCGCGTCAAGCGGCGACCGAAAGGCCGTCCAGCGTCGCAAGCACGGCACGCGCCTCGTCGACGGTATCCGTCGCCTGTAGCGCTCCCTGCAGGCTCTTCGAGCCGCCCAGGCGGTCGACGTACCACGGATAGAACTTGCGCAGGTAGCGGCCCGCGCGGCGCTCGCCGAGGTGCTCGACAGCGCGCTGCATGACCCACTCGAGCTCGTCGAGGACTTCCGCCGCCGTGGGCTCGTCGTCGCGCGTGCCGAGCAGCCGTGCGAACAGCCACGGGTTGCCGAGCGCGCCGCGAGCGAGCATGACCGCCTCGCAGCCGGTGAGCTCGAAGGCGTGGCGGATGGCGTCGGGCTCGTTCATCCCGCCGCTGAGGATCACGGGGGCGTTCAGGGTCTCGACGAGCTCCCGCGCGAGCTCGAGGTCGGGCGCGCCCTTGTGGTGCACCTGAGCCGAGCGCGGATGGAAGCCGATCGCGGCGACGCCGGCCTCGGCGACGAGCCGGTGGGCGAGATCGAAGCCGTCGCGCGCGCCCGTCCGCCGGCCGCTGCGCAGTTTCACCGTGACCGGCAGGCCCGAGCCCTCGCGCGCGGCCTGCGCGACGGCGACGGCGAGGTCGGGGTCGTCGATCAGCGCGGCACCGGCGCCGGTCTTGCAGACCTTCGGCACCGGGCAGCCCATGTTCAGGTCGATGATGTCGGCTGCGGTCTCGCGCGCCACGGTCGCGGCCGCCGAGCGCATGACGTCGGGCTCCTGACCGAAGAGCTGGATTGCCACCGGCCCGCCTTGGCGCTCAGCCGGCTCGATGCGCAGCATCTCGGTCGTCGTCTTCTCGTTGCCGTGGTGCACGCCGAAGCTCGAGACCATCTCCGAGACGACCATCCCGGCGCCGTATCGCTTGGCCTGCAGGCGCACGAACCAGTTGCCGATCCCCGCCAGCGGCGCGAGCACGACCCGGTTGGGGACGTGCAGGTGGGCGAGCTGCCAGGGGTCGTTGAGCGTGCGTTCGGGCATCGGGCCCATGGTAGGCGGGCGATCAGGAGTTGCGCTCATACAACAGCCGGAGCCCGGTCAGCGTGAGCATGTCGTCGACCTCGTCGATGAGGTCGGTGAACGGGACGATCGCACCGGCCAGGCCACCCGTGGCGATGACGTCGGTGTCCTCGCCCAGCTCGTCGAGCAGCCGGCGCAGGATGCCGTCGATCGCGCCGGCGAAGCCGTAGATGACGCCCGAGCGGATCGCGTCGACGGTCGACTTGCCGATCAGCGTGCGCGGCGGCAGCAGGTCGATCTGGGGCAGCTTGGCGCCCCGCGAGGTCAGCGCGGCGAGTGAGATCTCGACGCCCGGGACGAGCACGCCGCCGAGGAAGTCGCCTTCGCGGCCGACGATGTCGAAGTTCACCGAGGTACCGAAGTCGACGCAGATCGCGGGGCCGCCGAAGCGCTCGCGGATCGCGACGGCGTTCGCCAGCCGGTCGGCGCCGATCTCGCGCGGGTTGTCGTAGCGCAGCGCCATCCCGGTCTTCAGGCCCGGGCCGACCTCGAGCATCTCGTGGCCGAGGTAGCGCTCGCCCATCGCCAGCCACTCCGGTGCGAGCGACGGGACCGTCGAGGAGACGATCGAGGCGCTGATGTCGGCCAGGCCGACGCCACGCAGCTCGAGCAGGTTGCGCAGCGTCGCGCCGATCTCGTCGGCCGTCGAGCTGGGGATCGTCGCAAAGCGCCAGTGCTCGACGAGGGTATCGCCGCGAAATGCGCCGAAGTGCGTGTGCGTGTTGCCGACATCGACGGCGAGGAGCATGCACGCGACTCTATGACCCATAGGCTGCGTAGGGCATGCACAAGCTGTACGTGGTCCATTCGTCGCACCCGTGCGAAACCGTCAAGCGGGCGCTTGCGCTCAAGGGGATCCCGTACAAGACCGTCGAGCTGCTGATCCCCACGCAGGCGCCGCTCCAGAAGCTGCGCTTCGGCGTGCGCACCGTGCCGGCGCTCAAGCTCGACGGCGGCGACAAGGTCAGCGGTTCGCGCGCGATCCTGCGCAAGCTCGACGAGCTGGTTCCCGATCCCCCGTTGCTGCCGGCCGGCGAGGCGGAGCGCCGCGCGGTGCTCGACGCCGAGCGCTGGGGCGACGAGGTCCTGCAGGCGGTCGTGCGGCGCCTGGTGTGGGCGGCGCTCAAGCGTCGCCCGGACGCGATCCCCAGCTACCAGGCGGCGTCGCAGCAGCCGCGCCTGCCGGGCCCCGTGGTGAGGCTCATGGCGCCGAGCGTGATCGCGATCGAGCGGTGGATCAACGGCGCCGACGACGCGTCGGTGCGCGCGGATCTCACTGCGCTGCCCGAGCAGCTGGACCGAGTCGATGGATGGATCGCCGCCGGCGTGCTCGGCGCCGACAGCGGCCGGCCCAACGCCGCCGACCTGCAGATCGGCGCCTCGCTGCGGCTGCTCTCGACGATCGGCGACGCGCGCCCGCTGCTCGGAGGGCGACCGGCCGCGACGCTCGCGACCGAGCTGTTCAAGGACTTCCCCGGCGACGTGCCGGTGGGTACCTACCCGCCCGACTGGCTCGCGCCGGCCTGAAGCGCCCGCGCGCGCTTGACGAGCTCAACCGCGGCCGGGCGCACGTCGGCGGCCTTCGCGAGCGGCTCGTCGAACTGCACGCGCGCGGCGGCCGACTGACCGGCACCGGTACAGCTGAGGTCGATCCCGTAGCGGTCGATCCCCGTGCAGACCGCCGAAACCGCACCGCGCGCGCCGGCCAGCTCTCGCGCGATCAGCAGCAGCCCGTCACTGTGGTCCTTGTTGAGATGCTCGCCGGCGCGAAGGGCGATCGGTTGCGTCGGGTCGGGCTCGGCGGCGCGGTACTCCTCCCGGCTGACGGTGTCCATCCGCGCGAAGCCGCCGACCCAGCGCACGCGCTCGACCTCGAGCACCCACAGCGAGAAGTCCTTCCAGCCGGCGTAGAGGCGCGCGCCGGGGATCGCGGCGACGTGGGCATCGAGCGCGGCCTCCGCGGCGTCCCCCTCGGGTCGCGTGACGCGGCCGGCAAGCGTGATCCGCGGCCGGTCGAGCGGATCGCCCGGCGCCGACGGGTCGTTGACCGCCAGGCTCGCGCGCGCCTCCCGCGCGAGGTTGCGGCCGTGCTCGGCCATCGTCGAGACGAGCAGGACCGGGTCGCCCGCGGCGGTCGGCCCGTAGACGACGAGCGAGCACCACGGGTCGCCGTGATCGCCCAGCGTCGCGAGGTAGCCGACCGTCACGGCGGAGACGAGCGTGCGCGCCTCCTCGGCGGCGTTGCGCCGGCGCCCACCCTCGACCGTTTCGGCGCCGTTCTCGCTGGCTGGCGTGCTGTCGTGTCCGCTCATGGGTGCAACGCTACCCAGGTCGGCCGATCGCGAGCGGCGGACCGGCGTGGCGGACGTCCTCGTCTACCGCCAGCACGGCCAGGGCATCGGCCAGGCGGGCCCCCGACGGCGTCGTCAGCGCGAGGTCGAGCTCGAGCAGGGGGATGAGCACGAAGCGCCGCGCGAGCACCTGCTCGTGGGGCAGCGACAGGGGTTCGGTGGCGTATTGCAGCGAGCCGAGCAGGAGCACGTCGACGTCGATCGGGCGCGGGCCGTGGCGCGGGCCGCCGGCCTCACGGCCAAGCTCGCGCTCGACCGCCTTGCAGGCGTCCAGCAGCTCCTCGGGGCCAAGCGCGGTCTCGATCCGCAGGCAGGCATTGAGGAAGTCGGGCTGGTCGAGGAACTCGCCGACCGGATCGGTGTCGTACGTCGAGGAGCTGGCGAGCACCGCCACGCCATGACAGGGCAGCGCCTCGACGGCGGCCTGCAGGTGCGCGCGCCGATCGCCGACGTTCGAGCCCAGGCCGAGGTAGCCGATCGCCATGACGTGCAAGTCTGACGACGATGCGCAGGGGGCCGACGTCGCGACGGTCGGGTCAGTCGTCGAGCTCGCCGAGCTCGCGCCAGACCTCGACGGAGACGTCGTCGACGGGCAGCGCGAACGGCGGCTCGGGCTTGGACGCCTTGACGGAGATGGCCTGCGCGTCGAAGTCCTTCAGCAGCCGGTCGGCAATCGCCGCGCAGAGGCGCTCGAGCGTCTTGTCGGAGCGCTGCGTCGCGACGAGCGCAGCGACCTCGCAGACGCGCGCGTAGTCGACGGTGTCCTCGACACGGTCGGTGACCGTCGCGTCGGCCTCGCCGAGTTCCAGGCGGATGTCGAGGATCAGGCGCTGGCCGACCTCGCGCTCGGCGGCGGTCACCCCGTGGTGCGTGAAGAGCGACAGCCCGTTCACCTCGACGGTCACGACGGTCTGGATCGCGTCCTCGTCGTGCTCGAACTCATCGTCGTCGAGGTCGTCGTCGTCGGCGGGCGCCATCTCCCGCGCAAGGTAGCAGCCGCGACGAGCAGGGCATCGCGCGCCTCGGCGACGTCGTGGACGCGAAAGATGCGCGCGCCGCGCGTCAGCGCGACGACGTTCGCGGCGATCGTGCCCGCGACCCGATCGGCGGGTGCGCGGCCACCCGTGATCGTGCCGAGAAAGCTCTTGCGCGACGTGCCGACGACGACGGGCCGGCCCAGCGCGACGATCTCGTCCAGGCGCGCGAGCAGCTCGAGGTTGTGGTCGACCGTCTTGCCGAAGCCGATCCCCGGGTCAAGCCAGACGCAGTCCTCCGCGATCCCCTGCCCGATCGCCTGCTCCAGGCGCCTGGCGAGGAATCGGCTCACGTCGGCGACCACATCGCCGTAGCGCGGGTCGCGCTGCATCGTGCGCGGCTCGCCGAGCATGTGCATGAGGCAGACGCCGCAGCCACGCTCGGCGACGAGCCCGGCCATCCGCGCATCGCCGCGCAGCGCGGTGACATCGTTGACAAGGCTCGCGCCGGCGTCGAGCGCGGCCGCGGCCACCGCGGCCTTGGAGGTG
>JBBSQG010000146.1:0-7342 GCA_038258125.1 Solirubrobacterales bacterium | reverse complement strand
GACCACCTGCTGCCCGATCGGCTCGCCGCGGTGCTGGCCGTCGTCTACCTGATCTTCAACGAGGGCTACGGCGGCCGCGGCGAGCTGGCCGCCGAGGCGCTGCGGCGCGGCCGCGCGCTGGCCGAGCTGATGCCCGCCGAGCCCGCGGTGCACGGGCTGGTCGGGCGCATGCTGCTGCACGACGCCCGCCGTGCGGCGCGGATGGACGCCGACGGCGAGCTCGTGCTGCTCGCCGATCAGGACCCCGCGCTGTGGGACGCGGCGCAGATCGACCGCGGGCGGGCGGCGCTTGACCGCGCGCTGGCCCTGCGCGGCCGCGGGCCGGCCGGCCCGTACGTCCTGCAGGCGGCGATCGCGGCGCTGCACGCCGACTCGCCGCCGCGTGACTGGGCGCAGATCGCGGCGCTCTACGGCGAGCTGGCGCGGATCACCGGCTCGCCGGTCGTCGAGCTCAACCGCGCGATCGCCGTCGCCGAGGCCGAGGGACCGGCAGCGGGACTGGCGATCGCCGATCGTCTCGGGCTCGAGGGCTACCGCTACCTGCACGCGACGCGCGGCGAGCTGCTGCGCCGCCTCGGGCGAACCGGCGACGCGCGGGCCGCATACGAGCGCGCGCTGGCGCTCGCGGAGGGCAACGCCGCCGAGCGCCGCCTGCTCGCCCGCCGCCTGGCGGAGCTCGACCAGTAGGCCGATGTCTTGTCGCAAACCTGCCAGACAACGCAGCCGGCATCAGCGATCCTGGCAGGCATGCACACCGACCGCGAACGCTGCTTGCGCGCCGTGCGCTCGCGCGATGCGCGCTTTGACGGGTGGTTCTACAGCGCGGTCGTCACGACCGGGATCTACTGCCGCCCGAGCTGTCTGGCGCGGCCGCCGAAGGCGACGAACCTGCGCTTTCACCCGTCGGCGGCGTCCGCCCAGCAGGCGGGCTTTCGGGCCTGCAAGCGCTGCCGGCCGGACGCCAGCCCCGGCTCGCCGGAGTGGAGCACGCGCGCCGATGTCGTGGCGCGCGCAGACCGCGCGCCTGCTGATCGAGACGACGTCGCTGCCGATGGCCCAGACCGCGCTCGCCGCCGGCTTTGCCAGCGTGCGCTCCTTCAACGCGACCGTGCAGGAGGTCTTCGCGAGCTCGCCGACCGAGCTGCGCCGGCGCGCACCCACGCCGCGCGCCTCGTCGCCGCCCACGGCGAGCCGGTCGACGCTCCCGGCGGCGGGCTCACGCACCTGTTCCCCGCGCCCGCGACGCTGGCGGGGGTCGATCCGGCGACGCTCGCGATGCCGGCCTCACGGCGCCGCACGCTGCTCGCGCTCGCCGGCGCGCTGGCGGCCGGCGACCTCGACCTCGGCCCCGCCGGCGACTGGGCGGTTACGCGGCGCGGGCTGCACACGCTGCCCGGCTTGGGCCCGTGGACCGTCGAGATGATCGCGATGTGCGCGCTCGGCGATCCCGACGCGTTCGCAGCCACCGATCTCGGCGTCGTCAAGGCCGCGCGCGCCCTCGGCCTGCCGGCGTCGCCAGCGGCGCTCGGCACCGCCTCACAGCGCTGGCGGCCGTGGCGCGCGTATGCGGTGCAGCATCTGTGGGCAACCGGCGAGCATGCGGTGAACCGCCTCCCGGCCGGGTGACCCGCGCGTGCTGAGCGCAACCTTGCCCGCCCGGCCACCGTCGTCCGCGCCGGTGGCCCTCCAGGTCGCAGCCCGGCCAGCGTCCTGAGCGTCACCGGTCAGGCTGGCGCCCGATGGGGCATATCCTCGACGGCGTGACCTACGAGATCGAGCTGCTGCCTGGACACGACCAGACCGAGGAGTCGATCGTCGTTCGCCATGCCGACGGTGCGACCGAGCGGTTCCGGCTGCACGAGTACACGCGCGTCTACGCCGTGCCGCGGCTCTACGAGCGGGTCGTCCAGGAGCGGCTGGAGTGCGCGTCACCGGCCGCGCTGACCGCGGCGCTGCTCGGCTGCGCCGCCGACGCCGGGGTGGAGGCGAGCGATCTCGGCGTCTTTGACCTCGGGGCCGGCAACGGCGTGGTGGGGGAGACCCTGCGTGAGAACGGCGTGGGAAGCCTCGTCGCTTCGGACAAGATCGCCGCGGCGCGCGACGCGGCGCTGCGTGACCGGCCGGGCCTGTACGCCGAGTACCTCGTCGGCGACACCGACGACCTGGCGCAGGTCGGCGATCTCATCCGCGCCCACGGCCTCAACGCGCTCGTCGCGGCGGGCGCGCTGGGCCTCGGTCACATCTCGGCGGCGAGCTTTCACCGCCTGTGGAGCCGGTTCCCGGCCGGCGCGTGGTTTGCCGTGAGCCTCCAGGTCGATCTCGCTGCACCTGGCGGCAGCGACTTCGGCGACTACCTCGCCGGCTTCGAGCACCGCGCGGACGGGGGAGAGATCCTCGTGCGCGAGCGCTTCCGTCATCGCCTGACGATGGCTGGCGAGCCGATCACCTACGTCGCCGTCGTCGCGCGCAAGCGACCGGCCTGACGCGTCGCGCGCTGCGGATCGGGTCGCGCGCGATCGTCTGTGACGTAGCCCGTGCTCTGTCCCGTATGACCCTGTGGTCGTCCGGAGACCTACTAGTAGCGTGATGGTCGTCAGCTGATCTTCGAAGGCGGGAGCTCGAGAGAATGCCCAAGCGGGATGTCGGACGGAAGGTCGCCGCGGGCCCGGCCGGGGGGCGGCCGCAGGACGCGATCGCGATCCTCGAGCCGCAGCTCGCCGAGCAGCAGCGCACACTCGGCGCCCGCCACCCCGACACGCTGCGCACCCGCAACGAGCTCGCCAACGCCTACCTGGCCGCCGGTCGCGCGCAGGGCGCGATCGGCATCCTCGAGCCGCTGCTGGAGGATCTCGAGCAGTTCATCGGCGCCAAGCACCCCAACACGCTGCTGACGCGCGGCAACCTCGCCAACGCCTACCAGGCCAACGGCCGCACGGCGGACGCGATCGCGATCCTCGAGACGCTGCTGGCCGACCGCGAGCAGGTCGTCGGCGCGGTGCATCCCGACACGCTGGCCAGCCGCGGCACGCTCGCCAACGCATACCACGCGGCCGCGCGCACCGGTGACGCGATCGTCATCTACGAGCCGCTGCTGGAGGACATCGAGCGGATCCTTGGCGCCGAGCATCCCAACACGCTCAATACCCGCGGCAACCTCGCCAATGCCTACCTGGCGGCAGGGCGGACCGCGGACGCGATCGAGATCTACGAGCCGCTGCTCGCCGACCATCAGCGCACGCTCGGCGCGCGCCATCCGAGCACGCTCAGCACGCGCGGCAACCTCGCCAACGCGTACCAGGCGGCCGGCCGGACCGAGGACGCCATCGACATCTACGAACCGCTGATCGTCGACCGCGACCGTGTGCTCGGCCCGCAGCATCCCAACACCCTCAACACCCGCGGCAACCTCGCCAGCGCCTACCAGGCGGCCGGTCGCAGCGACGATGCGATCGCGATTCTCGAGCCGCTGCTCGCCGACCTCGAGAAGATGCTCGGCGCACAGCATCCCGACACGCTGGCCGGCCGCGGCAACCTCGCCAACGCCTTCCAGGCGGCCGGTCGCAGCGACGACGCGATCGCGATCCTCGGGCCGCTCGTCGGCGATCTCGACCGGAGGCTCGGCGCGCAGCATCCCGACGCGCTGGCCAGCCGCGGCAACCTCGCCGCCGCACTTCAGGCCGCCGGGCGCGGCGACGAGGCGATCGCGATCCTCGAGCCGCTCGTCGCCGACCGCGAGCGCAGCCTCGGTGCCGCGCACCCCGACACGCTGAACACGCGCGCCAACCTGGCCGGCGCCTACCAGACCGCGGGCCGCATCCAGGACGCGATCGCGATCTACGAGCCGCTGCTGGCCGAGCTCGAGCGCAGCCTCGGCGCGGCGCATCCCGACACGCTGGCCAGCCGCGGAGATCTCGCCGGCGCCTACCACGCGGCGACCCGCGTCCAGGACGCGATCGCGATCCTCGAGCCGCTGCTGGCCGACCGCGGGCAAGCGCTCGGCGCCGATCACCCCGACCTGCTGCGCACGCGCACCGAGCTCGCCGGTGCCTACCAGGATGCCGGCCGCACCGACGACGCGATCGCGGTGCTCGAGCCGCTCGCCGCCGACCTCGAGCGCGGCCTGGGCAACGATCACCCCAACACGCTGCGCGCCCGCAACAACCTCGCGCTCGTCTACCAGGACGCCCGGCGCACCGACGACGCGATCGCGATCTACGAACCGCTCGTCGCCGACCTCGAGCGGGTCCTCGGCGCCGAGCATCCCGACGCGATCGGCAGCCGTGGCAACCTCGTCATCGCCTACGAGACGGCCGGCCGCAAGGCGGATGCAGAGCGCGTGCGCGGCTCGGCGCCGGAGCCGGAGGGCGGTGGCTGGGATGACGGCGGCGGCGCGGGCCCGGGCGACCCGAACACGTTCATCGTCTGACCGCAGCGCGACCGCGGGCGCGCGTTCCGCGGCCGTCGGCTCAGGCGGTCACGTCGCGCTGAAGCTGTGCAGCTGGTCGCCCTCGACGCCGTGGACGCTGGCGTTGAAGGAGATGATGACGCGCTCCTTCTCACCGTCGTAGGGCATCGCCTGATGGGCCAGCCAGGACGGAAACAACACGAGCTGGCCGGCGACTGGCTCGATGTCGACGTGCGGCGGCTGCAGGTAGGCGTTGCCGAGGTCGGCGAACGCGCCGCCGAGCGCGGTGAAGGGCGGGCCGTACAGGCGCGTCACGCCGTTGCCCGCGCCGTAGACCGGGTGCGCCACGCGCTGCTCGGCGTCGTCGATCTGCACGATGTAGGCCGACGACCAGGAGCAGTTGCCGTGCGTGTGCACATCATGGAATGAGCCGCGGCGACTGCACTGAAACCACATGCCCTCGATGCCGACCTTCAGCTCCATGTCCTGGCCACCCCAGGCGGCGTGGTTGGCCTGCTTGACCGTCTCGCCCAGGCTGTGCACGAGGAACTTCACGAACTCCTGCCACTCGGGGATCTTGATGCGGTGCAGCAGATCGTCGTCACTGGCGAAGAACGGCCCCGGCTCGATGCCGCGCTGGCGCTCCTGCGCCGCCCGGCCCTGCGCGAACGCCTCGACGAGCAGGGGGTTGAGCGTGGCGGCATCGGCATACCGGTGCAGCCCGATCGGGGTCGGCCACAGCCAGTGGGTTCCGGCCTCCATGGTCATGCGCGGCACTCCTTGTCCGATCGCCAGAAGCGGGCGATCGTATCGAAGCCTCCCGGCCTCCTCTGCCACCGCTTCCGCTCCGTTGCGCCGACGATCGTGTCGCGTAAAGGGCTGCACGGAACCCTGATTCGACACGACCGCGACCGCAGCCGGTGGAGGCGAGTGCCACCGTGGCGTGTGCATCGATCACGGTGCCACTGGGGGTGGCGGCTCATGTCACCGCCCGCTGCGCTGCGTCAATCAATGCATCGAATTTTCGCTGACTGCCGCAGAGCATGGGAGGATCTGGCGCAATGGCATCCTCGCAAAGCACCCCCGGCCATCCAGAGGGCCGGGTCGGTGACGCGCGGGACGACACGTTCGGCCCGGTCGCCGATGCGCCGTTCGGCTTCGGCGCGATGAAGCGCAAAGAGGACGCCCGCTTGATCCGCGGCATGGGCGAGTACTGCGACGACGTCCGCCTGCCGGGCATGCTGCACGGCGCCATCCTGCGCTCACCGCGCGCCCATGCCCGCATCCTCTCGATCGACACCTCGGTGGCGCTCGCCCATCCGAAGGTCGTGGCGGTCATCATCGCCAAGGACCTCGAGGCGCTCGGGCTGGCCTGGATGCCGACGATCTCCTACGACACGCAGGCGGTGCTGGCCGGCGACAAGGTTCGCTTTCACCTGCAGGAGGTGGCGTTCGTCATCGCCACCGACGTCTACGCCGCGCACGACGCGCTGGGTCTCATCGACGTCCGCTACGAGCCGCTGCCGACGATCGTCAACTGCCGCGCGGCGCTGCACCCCGACGCGCCGCTGATCCGCGACGACAAGGCCGGCCAGGAGCACAACGTCGCCAGCCCGATGTGGGAGGCGGGCGACGAGGCGCAGTGCGACCGCGTCTTCGCCGAGGCCGAGACGATCGTCACGCGCGACATCGTGCATCCGCGTGTTCATCCGTGTCCGATGGAGACCTGCGGCATCGTGGCCGACATGGACCCGCTCACGGGGCAGTTGAACATCTACAACGGAAACCAGGCCCCGCACGCGCACCGCACGGTGTACGCCCATGTTGCCGGCCTGCCCGAGCAGAACATCCGCATCATCTGCAACGACATCGGCGGCGGCTTCGGCAACAAGGTGCCGATCTACCCCGGCTACGTCTGCGCGATCGCCGGCTCGATCGCGACCGGGGCGCCGGTGAAGTGGATCGAGAACCGCACCGAGAACCTCGCCAGCTCGGGGTTTGCCCGTGACTACTTCCACCAGGCGGCGATCTGCGCGAAGGACGGCCGTATCACCGGCCTGCGCGTCGATGCGACCGCCGACCACGGCGCGTTTGACTCCACTGCGCAGCCGACGCGGTTTCCGGCCGGGTTCTTTCACATCGTCACCGGCTCCTACGACCTGCAGGGCGCGCACTGCCGCGTGCGCGCCGTGTACACGAACACGGCCCCCGGCGGCGTCGCCTACCGCTGCTCGTTCCGCGTCGCCGAGGCGGTCTATGTGCTCGAGCGGATGGTCGACGCACTGGCCATGGAGATGCAGGTCGATCCGGTCGAGTTGCGTATGCGCAGCTTCATCCGCGCCGACCAGTTCCCCTACGAGACGGCGACCGGCTGGATCTACGACTCGGGCGACTACCACCGCGCGATGCGGCTCGCGCTCCAGATCGCCGACTACGACGGTCTGCGCCGCGAGCAGCAGGAGAAGCTGACCCGCGGCGAGATCATGGGGATCGGCGTCACGTTCTTCACCGAGGGCGTCGGCGCCGGCCCGCGCCGACACATGGACATCCTCGGCCTGGCGATGAACGATGGTGCCGAACTGCGCCTGCACCCATCCGGCAAGGCGGTCGTATCGGTTTCGGCCCAGATGTCCGGCCAGGGACACGAGACGACGTTTGCCCAGATCGTCGCCGAGGAGCTCGGCATCTCGCCAAACGACATCACGGTCCGCCATGGCGACACCGACCGGACGCCGTATGGCCTCGGCACCTACGGGAGCCGCTCGACCCCGGTCTCCGGCGGCGCCGTCGCGGTCGTGTCGCGCAAGGTCCGCGAGAAGGCCCGCGCATTCGCGGCGCTGATGCTCGAGGCGCGGATCGAGGATCTCGCGTGGGAGAAGGGCAGCTGGTATGTCAGGGGCGACCCAGAACATGCCGCCACGATCGAGGCGATCGCCG
>JBBSQG010000145.1:0-7349 GCA_038258125.1 Solirubrobacterales bacterium | reverse complement strand
GCCGCTGCAGCAGCACCGGCACGCGCCCGGCCCACAGGAGCCCGCGCCCAGCGCCGTGCGTGCCGAACACGCGCGACTCGGGGTTGACGGCGGAGGCGGCCGCGAGCGCGCCGGGACCGCAGAGCAGGAAGATCAGCACGACGGCGATCGGGCCTTGCCGGCGCTCGATCAGCCAGCCGAACAGGCCGATGCCGACGACGGCTGCGAACTGCGCCACCGTGCCGTCGTTGAGCAGCGATGCGGTGAGGAAGCGCCACGGGTCGCCGCTGAAGGCGGTGATCGCGAAGTCCGAGCGCACGTAGAACGCCAGCGACAGCCAGAACCCGAACGAGAGCACGACGAGCGCGATCGTCGCGTAGGGGCGCGCCTGTTCGTCGCCGCGGATGCCGGGGATCTCGCCGGTGCGCAGCTTGCCCAGGTGCGGCGAGGCGGGCTTGGCCGCCCGCGCCGGCTTGCGGGCCTTCGGCGGGCGCCGCGCGGAGCCGCCGCGGCGCGCACCGATCCTGCCCTCGCGCTCGGGAGCCTTCGGCGCGTCGGGACGGTCGATCTTCGGCGCCCGCTTGCGCAGCCGCGTGCCGCAGTACGGGCACTCCGTGATGTACGGACTGACCTCCGCCTGGCAGTTCTTGCAGACCACGAAGAGGTCGGGGGACGACATGGCAATCGATTCTACGGACCGGTCGAAGGCGACCGCATACGTCTTCGTGGAAGCAGCCATCTAGAGCGCCGTCGCCGCGATGATCTCCTCCATGACCTCGGTGAGGTCGTTGTTGGCCTCGTAGACGACGATCTGACGCGCGGCCCCGTTGCCGCGTTCGAGCAGGTCGCGAATGCCGTCGAAGTGGTCCGCACCGCCGAGCTGCTGGGCGTGCGGCTCGAGGCGTTCCAGCAGGCGCCTGGTCAGGGCCTTCGTCGTGACCTTCTCGCTGGAAGGCAGGTCGACGATCTCCCCCTCCAGGCCGTGGCGGGCGGCCAGCCACTTGTTCTCGTCGAGCATCTGCCACGGGTACTGCGCCAGCTCGGTGCCGGCGTCGTAGTGCTCGGCGAGCTCGTGGACCATCGCCTGGATGAGCGCCGTCAGCGCGATGGTGTGCTCCAGGCGCGTCTGCGAGTCGCATGCGCGGATCTCGACGGTGCCGAGGTTCGGATGCGGGCGCACGTCATACCAGAGGTACGTGTAGTCCTCCATCACGCCGCTGGAGACCATGAAGGCGACCTGGCGCTCCCAGTCCTCCCAGTCGGCGTAGGCGGGCGGCATGCCGACGCGCGGAAACTGCCGGAAGATCGGCGTGCGCGTCGACAGCAGGCCCGTGCGGTCGCCACGCCAGAACGGCGAGTTGGCGCTCAACGCCAGCAGCACGGGAACGTGGACGCGCATCCCGTTGGCGACGTGGATGGCCTTGTCGGCGTCGTCAAGCCCGACGTGTACGTGCATGCCGAAGATCAGCTCCTGGCGCGCGACGAAGCGCAGCGCCGAGATCAGGTCGCGGTAGCGCGGGCGCGCGACGATCCGCTGGTCCTCCCACATCGCAAACGGGTGCGTGCCCGCCGAGCCGATGCTGAGGCCGCGCGCGTTCGCGGTCGCGCGCACCTGGCGGCGCAGCGAGCGCAGCTGGTCGCCGGCCTCGCCGGTGTTCGCGCACGGTCTCGTGGCGATCTCCAGGACCGACTCCATGAGCTCGGGCTTGACCTCGCCATCGGAGCGCTCGACGTTCGCGGCGCCGTGGTCTTCGAGCAGCGACTCGATCGCGTTGACGAGCGCGTAGCTCGCGTCGTCGACGATCATCAGCTCCTCCTCGACGCCGACGGTGTAGCTCGGCCCGGTGAAGTTCTCGCGCATCGCGCGGGAGCGTACCCATCGCATCTACCGCGTCGCGCTCTACACGTCGCCTTTTCTGTGTTCACGCCGCGGGCGGGGCGACGCTCGATCGGGCGATCGTGTCGCCGGGCGCTCGCTTCTGCGTCAATTCTGCGACGGGGCGCTCATCGCGCCGCAGCGTTTGCCACGGTGTCCGGTGATGTCCCTGCGCCGCCTACTCGTCGTCCTGCTCGGGCTCGCCGCGGCCGGCGCCGCCGCCGGCGCGAGCGGCCTGCTCGACGGGCGCGGTGGGACCGACGAGCGTGCGGCGGTCGGCACAGCGAGCGTCGGCCGCGTCGTGAAGGTCGTCGACGGCGACACGATCGACGTCCAGCTCGGCGCGGCGCGCGAGCGGGTGCGCTACATCGGAATCGACACACCCGAGACGAAGGACCCGCGCCGGCCCGTGCAGTGCTACGGGCCCGAGGCGGCGGACTTCAACGCCCAGCTCGTGGCAGGCGAGCGGGTCCGGCTCGTGCGCGACGTGCAGGCGCGCGACCGCTACGGGCGCCTGCTCGCCTATGTCTATCGCGTGCGCGACGAGCTGTTCGTCAACGCCGAGCTGGCCCGCCGTGGCTACGCGCAGCCGCTGCGGATCGCGCCCGACGTCCGCTACGCCGATCGCTTCGCGGCCCTCGCACGGGCGGCACGCGAGGACGGGCGCGGGCTGTGGGCCGCGTGTTGAGCTTGCTGTTGAGCGACCGCGATCTGGGCTAGTCTCCGGTGACGGATGGCAACCAAGATGCGCCAGTCCCTCGACGAGTTCGAGCGGGCCTTCGTCGAGGAGACCCACGTCGATCGCGTTCGCCGCGAGTCCCTGCGCCGCAAGGCCGTTCTGCGCGCCCGTCAGCGCAATATCGACAAGGTCCATAAGCGCGGCACGGCGCGCTTCATCATGCTCGTGCTCATGATCATCGCGACGGCCGTCGTCGTGACGATCGCGATGTTCCAGACGCTCGCCTACGTGATGGGCTGAGCCCGCCGGCTCGGCGGCGCGAACGCGCAACCGGCGATCGGCGTCAAGCAGCAGCGGCTCAGGAGCTGAGCTTGCGCAGCGCGGCCTCGACCTCGCCGCCGGCGGTGACCTGGCCGCGTTCGGCCTGGATCTCGAGATAGACCTCCTTGCGGAACACGGGGATCTCCCGGGGCGCCTGGATGCCGATCCGAACTTTCTCGCCCATGATCGACAGGACCGATATCTCGATCTCATCCCCGATCATGATGCTCTGGTTGGACTTACGTGTCAGGACCAGCATTGATTGGCACGCCTCCTTGTCGCCAGCGCAACTCAAGCAGGTTGATCGGGCAAAGGCAACAGGATGCAGGCGCAATTCTCTGCCCCGAGACGCGCCAGACCGGTGACGCGGCCGCTTCTTGTAAGGTCAGCGCCCATGGCACGACGCTCTCTGCGCCCTCATCTCAACCAGATTCGCGGCTGGGTCCGCCAGGGTCGCACCGACGCCTGGATCGCCCACCAGCTCGAAGCCACGGTTCAACAGATCGAGACCTTCAAGAAGGACAACGACCTCGCGCCCGCCGAACCGGATTCCGGTGAGGCCGCCGGTGCGGACTTCGACGACGAGATCGACCTGCGCGCAGAGGATGACGCGCTCGTCGCCGCCGAGCTCGAGGCAGCCGAAGCGCGTCGCGCCGAGGAGGAGGCGGCCCGCCTGGCTGATGAGGCCGCCGAGGCCGAACGCAAGGCGGCAGCCGGCGAGGACGCCGACGAGGGCGAGGACGCCAAGCCGGCGCCCAGGCGACGCGGCCGGCGCGGCGGTCGCGGGCGCGCGAAGGTCGCGACGGGCCCGCTGGAGGGCACCTTTGACCATGGTGAGGATGGCTTCGGGCTGTGGCTCGATCCCGCCGTCACCGACAACCCGATCTACGCCGAGCACTGGGCCGGGCATCGGCCCGTCGAAGTCGTCGTCGAGGAAGACCAGATCGTGATCCGCCGTGCCGGCGGAGACGCCGACTGAGGCGCGCTTCGCGCAGGCGCTCGGCGTCGAGCGCAGCGCACACGAGCAGACCGCCGGGCGCGTCGAGCCGCTGCCCTACGGGCTGGCCCTCCACGACGAGTCCCTCCCGCACGTCCACTGGGCGAATCTGCTGTGGGTCACGGCTCGTGACGGCGTGGCTGCCGCCGACCTCGTCGCCGACGCCGACCGCCTGCTGAGCGACGTCGCTCACCGCCAGCTCGTCATCGAGCACGAGGCGCTCTGGCGCACGCTCGACGACGACCTCACCGAGGCCGGATGGGAACGCGACGCGATCCTCTACATGGTGCACGCGCGCCCGCCGGACCGCATGCACGACCTCTCCGCCGTCCGCGCGGTCGACCATGACGACCTGATCACCGCCGAGCGGCGCTTCCTGCGCGACGAGCCGGGACTGGATGTGCCCGATGCCCTTCGGCAAGTGATGCGCCACAACCGCCGCATCGGCGAGTTCCTCGGCGAACGCTGCTTCGCCGTGTACGACGGCGACGCGGTCTGCGCCTACGCCAAGCTCCGCCGCCGGGGCGACGTCGCGCAGATCGAGGACGTCGTGGTTCTGCCCGAGCACCGTGGTCGCGGGCTCGGCCGGCTCGTCACATCGGCCGCCATCGCGGAGGGGCTCGCGCTCACGCCCGAGCTGCTGTTCATCGTCGCCGACGAGGATGACTGGCCGAAGGAGCTCTACGAGCGCCTCGGCTTCGAACCGGCGGGCCGCATGCGCGGCTACCTCCGCCCGCCGCCGTCTTGACCTCGGGGTGTGTCGACTGAACCCCCTCCGGCTGGGACAAGGAAGCGTCAAACAACAATGTGCGGTTTGGGCGCCCGATCCGTGGATGCCAGGCGCCGCCACCCCGAATCCGCCAGCGTTGCCCGTAGGGGTCATCACCGAGGATGCAGGTGAGCTCGTGCAGGGACAGGTCGGCGGGATGCTCGGCGATGAGGATCGCTCGGTCTACGGCTCGGTGCGCCGGCCGCCCGCGAAGTCGCGGGCCTCGCGCAGGTAGCGCAGGAAGGCGGCGTCGGCCACCGTGCGCGCGTCCCACGCCCACGGCGCGTCCGGCGCGACCGCCGGGGCGAGGTCCGTGCACCAGTCCGTCCCCTGCTCGTAGAGCTCGGCGAGCTCGTCGGTCGTGAACGTGCCGCCGAGGCGCTTGCGCAGCTCGGTCTCGATGCGCTCGACGACGAGCTCCAGCGCGCGGCGATGCTCCGGCGGGGCGCCGGCCATCCGCCGCTCACCCTCGCGCCACTGGCCCAGCGCAGTCTCAAAGCTCGTCGCCGCCATCGCGGCGCCACCCTATCCGCGAGTGCGCGGCGCGATCACTTCTCGCGCGACAGGCCGCGCACCACATAGGCGCGCTCGTCGGCCTTGACCATCCCCAGGCGGCGGGCCTCGACCTCGATGCTGCCCGCGCTGCGCAGCGTCCGTTTGCGCGCAACGAGCTGCTTGTGCTCGCGCTGCAGCTGGGAGACCTCGTCGCGCTTGGTGCCCGCCTCCTGCCAGGTCGACAGGTACGTCCGCAGCGGGTTGACGTAGAGGTACAGCAGCAGGACTGCGACGAACAGGAGCGCGAGGCGACCGATCCGGTCCCAGCGCACGCGCGGTGCGTATTCGGTCATCCGTCTCCCGTTCGGCTCGGGCGGGCCGACTCCTGCCGCTGGTCGGCGCGGCCCGCGCGCGGGCCGCGCAGCGCGACCCAGGCGACCGGCTTGAGCGCGGCGCGCTCAGCGGCGAAGCACGCTGCGGCCGGGGAACTCGGCCGCTTCGCCGAGCGCCTCCTCGATGCGCAGCAGCTGGTTGTACTTCGCCACACGATCTGAGCGCGACGGCGCCCCGGTCTTGATCTGCCCGCAGCCGGTCGCGACGGCGAGGTCGGCGATCGTCGTGTCCTCGGTCTCGCCGGAGCGGTGCGACATGACGGCCGTGTAGCCCGCCGCGCGAGCGGTGGCGATCGCGTCGAGCGTCTCGGTCAGCGTGCCGATCTGGTTGACCTTGACGAGGATCGAGTTGCCGACGCCCGCCTCGATGCCGCGCGTCAGGCGCGCGGTGTTCGTCACGAAGAGATCGTCGCCGACGAGCTGCACGCGCTCGCCGACGGCGTCGCTCAGCGTCTTCCAGCCGTCCCAGTCGTTCTCGTCCATGCCGTCCTCGATCGAGGCGATCGGGTAGCGCGCGCAGAGGTCGGCCCAGTAGTCGGCCATCTCGCCGGCGCTGAGCGAGCGCCCCTCGTGCTTGAGCACGTAGCTGCCGTCGATGAAGATCTCGCTCGTCGCCGGATCAAGCGCGATGAAGACGTCCTCGCCGGGCTCATAGCCGGCCGACTCGATGCCCTTGACGAGCATCTGCAGCGCCTCCTCGTTGGAGCCCAGGTCGGGCGCGAAGCCGCCCTCGTCGCCGCCGGCGGTCCCCAGGCCCGCGTCGTGCAGCGTCCTCTTCAGTGCATGGAAGACCTCGGCCCCCATCCGCAGGCACTCCGAGAACGAGGACGCGCCGGCCGGCATGACCATGAACTCCTGGAAGTCGACCTTGTTGTCGGCGTGCGCGCCGCCGTTGAGGACGTTCATCATCGGCACGGGCAGGATCGCCGCCTGCTCGCCGCCGAGGTAGCGCCACAGTGCAAGGCCCTCGTGCGCCGCCGCTGCGTGCGCCGAGGCGAGCGACACCCCGAGGATTGCGTTGGCTCCGAGTCGCGACTTGTCCGGCGTGCCGTCAAGCTCGATCAGCAGCCGGTCGACGGCGAGCTGGTCGAGCGCGTCGTGCCCGATGATCGCTGCGGCGATCTCGTCGTTGACGTGGGCGACGGCGCGTGTGACGCCCTTGCCGCCCCACGCGGCATAGCCGTCGCGCAGCTCGGTGGCCTCGAACTCGCCGGTCGAGGCGCCGGACGGCACCGCGGCGCGCCCGGTCGCGCCCGAGCTCAGCGCGACGTCGACCTCGACCGTCGGGTTGCCGCGGCTGTCGAGGATCTGGCGGGCGTGGACGCGTTCGATCTGGCTCATGTGTCTCCTTCGGGGGCATCAAGGCGGTTGCGGAAGCGCTGCGCGGCGGCGCGGAGCGCAAGCTCGGGGTCGACGCGCAGCCGGCGCGCCTCGTCGACGGCGGCGAATAGCTGCTCGCCGACCTGCTCGAAGGCGGCGACGCGGTCTGCCGTGGCGGCGTCCGGCGGGCGCTCGAGCAGCCCCGCGCTGGCGGCGCGGCGCTGGAGCTTGCGCGCGTAGAGCAGCGCCGGCAGGTTCTCGGGCACCTCGCCGAAGATCCCCGGTTCGCGGCCGGCCTCCGTCGCCTTGATCTGATCCCAGTTGCGCAGCACCGCGCCGGAAGAGTCGGCCTCGACGTCGCCGAAGACGTGCGGGTGGCGGCGGATGAGCTTCTGGCGGCAGTGCTCGGCGACGGCGCCGAGGTCGCCGGCGCCGCGCTCCTCGAGCAGCAGCGACAGGAAGTGGACCTGAAAGAGCACGTCGCCGAGCTCGTCGAGCAGCTTGGCATCGTCACCGGAGTT
>JBBSQG010000144.1:0-7354 GCA_038258125.1 Solirubrobacterales bacterium | reverse complement strand
CGATCGGCTTTAATCGCCGGGATTGCGGACTCGGACGCGCGGCTGGCCCTTGCTGATCGTCATCTTGATGACGATCGCACGGCGCGCATAGAGGCTGCCCGGCGCGCCCGCGTATGCGCTCAGAACGTGCGATCCGCGCTTCAGGCGCGGCAGCAGCAGACCGCCGAGCGGGCACAGCGTGGGCGGCCCGTAGTCCAGCCGGCAGCGCAGCGGCCCGGCCGCGCGGTCGCTGGAGCGAAAGACGATCAGCAGACGGTCGTTGACGATGCCGACGCGACGATCGGCAGTCCCGCTCGCCGTGGGCTTCAGGCGCCGCAGGAAGACATCGGCGAGCCGGTTCGTGTCGCCGCCGGCGAGGTTGGACGCCGACGAGACGAACGCCGCGGTGCCCGCGTCGGCGCTCAGCGAGGGCCGGCCGGGCTCGATCCCCTTCCTGAGCTCCCGGCTGCGCGGGCGGCCAGTCGAGGTCACGTCGACGAGCACCGTGCTGGCGCCCCTGATGTCGCGCACGAAGACATCGAGCCCCTGGGCGTTCTTCGCGACGAGATCGTCGGCGCGCGAGGCGAATGCGACGAAGCGCCCGTCCGGCGTGATCGTCGGCAGGACCGAGGCGCCACTGCCCTCTTCGTTCGTCGTGCTCAGGCTGATACGGCGGGTCGAGCGGCGCTTGGTGTCGCGCAGGAAGATGTCCGTGCGGCGGTTGCGGTCGCGCCCGACGAGGTTCGTCGCATCCGACTCGAAGGCGACGAACCTGCCGTTGGCGCTGACGTCGGACACCGCGGCGAAGCCGCCCTCGATCCCGCGGTTCTGACCGCGCCTGCCGCGGGCCGCGCTGATGAGCTGCGTGCGGCCGCTGCTGCGGTTGCGCATGAAGACGTCCTGGCGCTGGTTGCCGTCGCCCGCGGTGACGTCGGGCGCGTCGGAGGAGAAGCTGACGAAGCCGCCGTCGGGGCTGATCGCGGGCGCCGAGGACTCGCCATCGGCGGAGTCGACGTCGCGGCGCGAGACGCTCACCAGCCGCGTGGTGCCGGCGACGAGGTCGCGGACGAACACGTCGGCCTGCCCGTTGGCGTCCGTCCGAACAAGATCGTTGGCGTTTGAAGTGAACACGACGTAGCGCCCGTCATCGGAGATGTCAGGCTCATACGACGGTCCTGAGCCCTCCTGGCCGTCGTCGTCGACGCTGACGCGGACGACGCGACCGTCCGGGCCGAGCACGAACACGTCGGACTCGCCGTTGTGGTCGTCGGGCACGAGGTTGCTCGCGCGCGAGGTGAACACGACGTGGGCGCCGCCGCCGCTCATGACCGGCTGGTAGGAGCTCCCGTCGGCGGGCTGCCCGCTCGGACCGGCCGACACGAGCTCGACCGCGCTCGTGCCCTGGTCGTAGACGAAGACGTCGGACACGTTGCCGTTGCCGTCGAACAGGATCAGGTTGGTGGCCCGCGACGCGAACGCCAGCCTGCGGGCGTCCGCCGACAGCGACGGCTGCGAGCTGGCTCCGTCCGGGTTGCCGGTAGCAGCGAGGCGCACCCGCACGGTGCGCTGCGGCGACGGTCCCGCCAGGGCAACGGTCGCGGGCACGAGCAGCCCGGCGGCGAGGGCGGCGACCAGCGCCAGCCCCCGAACCCGACGTACTCCCCATCGGCTGGACACGTGAGCAGTTGTATCGCAGCCACCCGGCTCATGCGCCCGCTTCGGTCATGTCGGCACGGGTGGAGCGCGAACAGGAGTCTCCTGGTGTTCTCGGGGCCGCGAGCCTTCAACCGGGCCTGAGCGCCAACGCGCCAGCTTGACGGAGGTGCGGCTCTTCGGTCGGCTTGATCCGTGGTAGGGGCATCGCAGCTCACGCCGACCACTTGAGGAGCATCCCGTCTTGGCCATCGCTCATCGCTTCACCGCCGCCGCCGTTCTCTCGATCACGGCCGCCGCAGCGGCCGCCATGCCGGTTCCTGCGCTGGCCGCTTCAGCGGTGGGCGTCTCGTCGCCGACCAGAGAGGTGTGCGCGTCATCGGTGTATGTCAAGAAGCAGCCTGGGGTTGTCATCGTCGGCACCCTGTATAAGGGCGAGAAGGTGCATGTCACGCGGTACAGCAGGTCGGGCCGCTATGCCCAGATCGTGGCCCGTCGGCCTGGATTCACCGTTCGCGGCTGGGTGCCGGTGAGGTACATGTGCGCAGATGGGCGGTCGGCCGAGTTTGCCAAGACCTCCCGTTACAGCGTGAGGATCGTCAACTCGCGCGCCGGCGGCGATCCCGGCTTCTTCTATGTCGGCGGACCAGCCAACATCACTGTGAAGGACCGCCAGCGCGCCGGCCAGAAGCTCCAGCTGTGCGTCACGCCCGCTCCCGAGTCGCGGCCGTCGTGCCGCACGGGTCACACCGGGCGCACGATCGACACGATCGTGTGGTCCAGGGCGACCGCCACCAAGCTGCGGATCACGATCGAGGGCGGGCCGGTCCTCGTCGACACGATCTACCCCTACGACACCTCGCGTGAGACGGCCGGCTAGCCACGACGTCACGCGAGCGCCGCGTCGGCATGCCGGCGCGGCTGTAGCGTCGTGACCACGCACATGGCCTCCGTCCTTCACCGCTCCCGCACTGACGACTCCGAACTGGCTCGCCGCGTCGGGGTCGGTGACGTCGCGGCCTTCGCGACCCTCGACGCGCGCTACCGCAATGCTCTCACCCGTTACGCCGGAACGCTGCTGCGCCGCTCCGAGCACGATTGCGACGACGTCGTGCAGGACGTCCTCATCCGCGCCCACGAGGCGCTGCGACGTGGCGAGGGTCCAGATGAGCTGCGTCCATGGCTGTATCGACTCACCCGCAATCGCGCGATCGATGAGGTGCGTCGCAAGCGCTGGGGCGATGAGAGCCTTGACAGCCAGCACGCATTCACCGCCGGCGGCCGCGAGGACCCAGAAGCCGTGCTGAGGCATCGGGAAGCACTACGTCGCCTGGTCGAAGATCTCGCCGACCTGCCCGTCCGTCAGCGCCAGGCGCTGCTGGCTCGCGAGCTTGACGATCAAAGTCCCGCGCAGGTCGCGACGCAACTGGGCGTGAGCGTGATGGCCGCCCACAAGCTGGCGACGCGAGCCCGCGAGAACCTCATCAGGTCCCGCGACGCACGCGATGCCGCCTGCCAGGATGTCCACGCGGCGCTGCTTGACGCACACGAGCGTGGTGTGCGCCCAAGCGAGCACGCGCTGCGACACGTCAAGCATTGCGGTGCCTGCCGTGCCTACCAGCTCGACATCCGTCGCTTGAGCAGACAGCTGCACGCCCTGAACCCGGCGTTCGGGCTTCCCATCCTGGCCGGGCTGGTCAAGCTCGTCGGCGGTGGCGGCGCCAAGACCGCGGGGATCGCTGCCGCCGCTGTCGTGGTCGTCGCCACCGGTGGCGTCGTCGTGCTCAAGTCCGACGTCCACAAATCCGGTGAACCCGCGCCGTTTCGGCTCGCTGGGATCCGCGACTCGAGCGGACGCCCGGTGACCGGCGGCCGCCCGATCCCCGGTCGAACCGCGATCGTCACGGCGCTGGTCAACATCCCGGCTGGTCCGACAACGCCCGGTACGCCGCCGACGGTGACGATCGCATGCCCCGACCAGATGCGCTACGCCGGGATGGTCGAGCCGCAACGGCGCGGCCTGCTGGATTGGCAGCCCACGCGCGAGACCATCCCCGGCCACTCGCCGAAGGCCCGAATCGACCTCAGTCAGCGCGACACGAGCCGCGCCGTCAAGGGCACGATCGGCATCATCTGCAAACGCCCGTACTCCAACGGCTCGATCAACGAAGATCGCAAGCTGCGCCCAGGCGAGCGGCTCGCCCACGTCTGCACCCGCCGTGTGCAGGTGAACGTCTTCCGCTCCCCCGGCCGCGGACATCTCACGGCCCTGTTCGGCGGCGAGCCGGTCGCAATCCGGCGCCGCAGCGCCTCAGGCAGATGGACGTTCGTCGCGCACGACTCAAACCCCATCGATCCGATCGCCGCGCGCCCGGGCTGGATCAGGACCAGCGAGCTATGCCCGTGAACACGCCCCCCTCCCACCCCTGCCGGCCACGACAAGACCAACACCGGCCGCATCCGCGGCCCGAGAACGTCACGCAAGTCCAGCTCCCCCAACGCAGTCCCACTCGCACGGGCGAGTGAGAGGAGGCCGGTAGTGCCCCGCAGCGTTTCACCCACACCACCAGCGAGCACGATGACCCACACAAGCAGGATCGCCCGCTGGGGTGTCCTGGCCGTAGTCGCCGCGGCATCGTTGGCCATAGGCGCACTCGTCGCGGTGACCGCAGCCGGACAGGGCGCGGACCGCCCGAAGGCGGCCAAAGCGCTCAGGCTCGTCCTTGAGCTCAACCGCTTCGCCGATGCGCGCCACGACCTCGATCCGCCAGGCGACTCACCGGGAGACCAGGTCTTCAGCGATGACCCCGTCTTTGACTTTCGAAACCGCAAGCGAGTCGGGCGCCTGCTCACCGTGCGATCCTTTCAAGAAGGACAGCGCGTTCTCGTGAGTGGTGCACTACGGCTGAGCGACGGCACCATCACACTCGCCGGCGTGCTCGTCAACGGCGCAGCGGACATCGCCGTGACCGGAGGCACGAGGTCGTACGCCGGAGCAAGCGGGACCTATCGCCAAAGCACGAAGCCGATCGGGGCGATCGTGGGGGATCAGCCAGGCCGCTATCCGCTGGAGGTCGTGTTCGGACCATGATCCACTCGCTGATGTCGAACCGCCCCTGTGGACGCCGCGGTGCAAGCGCACGAGCCATTGTCGGGGCCGGTCAGCGCTTCAGGCCGCAGGTATCGATCGCCACCCGTCGCACGAAGCGCGTCAGGCGCGGCAGGACCTCGGGGCGTTGCTGCGTGTCCGGATAGCGCAACCGGCCCTCCTCGGTCTGCACGACGTAGCTGAAGATCTGCGCCGGGGCTGACTTCGGGATCTCCCCATCGCTGTGCTGCAGCTGGAGCAGATCGCGCCGCAGGTCGCGCGCCTCGAGCGTCTGGGCGCTCATGAGCGGCCTGGCCGGCCCGCCGTTGCAGCGCGTCGTCTGGTCGGACACGAGCAGCCGCAACTTCGCTCCGGGGACCGTGCCGTCGCGGTTGACCACGAACAGATCGGGTGATGGCGTGCCGCACGCGGCCAGCGAGCCACCAAGGAGGACGATTCCCGCGGTGAGACCCAGCAATCGGACGCAAACCACGCTCGACCTGTGCTTGAGGCTCAAAAAGGCCCAGTGTTTGCGGGCGGTGCACGACAATAGTCTAAGCCTTGACCTGAGCGTCATGCTATGACCGCCACGCCACCCCGACGCGGATCTCCGGCCCCGTTGAGCTCTCCGGACTGCGGATCGCGGGTCACCGCCTGCACGCCGCCGAAGAACATGTTCTTCGCCCGAAACGCCTTGATCTCGTGCGGGTCGCCGCTCAGCTCCTCCAGCGGAATGCCCGGTTCGGCGTAGATCACGCCCCCTTCGAAGTGCACCCGCGGCTCGGCCAGCGCGGCGGCCGCGGGCAGACCGTGGTCGACGACCGCGACGATCGTCTGCAGCAGCGCGCTGCGGATGCGGTTGGAGCCTGAGGAGCCCAGTGCGATGTGGACGTCGCCGTCCAGCGACACAACGGTCGGCGACATCATCGACGGCATCCGCCGGCCAGCCGGCGCGTGATGGAAGCCGAGTGGGCTGAGGTCCTCCTCCCCCATGATGTTGTTGACATGGATTCCGGTGCCGGGGACGACGACGCCCGAGCCCTCGCCGTTCGTGCACGTGACCGAGCACGCCCGCCCCGCGGAGTCGATCACCGAGATATGCGTCGTGGAGCCCATGCGCGAGCCCAGCGAACCGAGAAACAGGTCCGAGAACCCCTCCTCGGCCAGCCCCTCGAGGAACTCGGGCGTGCGCTCATCCTGCGCCTCCTCCATGGCGGCGACGATCGCCTGCAGCGACGGCGGGCCTCCGGGCGTGCGGTTCAGGCGCCCGAGCGCGAGCGCGAGCAGCAGGCCCCCGGCCGACGGCGGCGGGTTCGTGTACACGTCGCGGCCGCGGTAGCCGACGCACAGCGGCGCGCGCTCGATCGCCGCGTAGCGGCGCAGATCCTCCGCGGAGAGGATCCCGTCGTGGGCCGCGATCCAGTCGATCGTCGCGCGTGCGATGTCGCCCGTGTAGAACGGAGCGGCGCCGTCGGACCCGAGGCGCTCGATCGTGTCGGCCAAGTCGCCGTCGCGCCAGATCTCGCCCCGCTTCAGCAGCGCGCCCGTTGGCCCGTAGATCGCCTCGCACTCAGGGGTCGTGCGCAGGATGCCCTCCAGCAGGTGGATGACCTCCGCCTGCTGGGCGTTGACTTCGATCCCGCCGCGCGCGAGCGCCGCCGGCGCTGCCGCCAGGTCGGCCAGCGGCAGCGAGCCCCAGCGGCGCATCGCGGCGTCGATCCCCGCCGGGCAGCCGTACGTGCCGCACGACGCCGCGCCGACATGGAAGATCTGGCGCGCGTCACCGGCGAAGTCGACCTCCACCGGGACCAGCGGCGCGCGATCGTCCGGATCGCGCCCGAAGCCGGGCGCGGCGACGAAGAAATCCAGCAGGACCGGCGCCTCGCCCGCCTCGGCGACGAGCATGTAGCCACCGGCGCCGGGGCCGCTGAGCAGCGGCTCGGCGACCCACGAGGTGAGCATCGCCGCGACCGCGGCATCGACGGCGTTGCCGCCCGCGCGCAGTGCGTCGACACCCGCCTGTGCGGTCAGTGGATGACCGGCGGCGACCATGCCCTGAGGGCGTTCGTTCACGGCACGAGGCTAGTGGACGACCCGCTTGTGCCTCCTCCACGCTGGCCTTGTGGATGGCCTTGCCAGCAGCCCCACCGCATGGCGGCGAGCGCCGAGTGCTCAGAAGCGGCGAGGAATGAACTCCGGCACGTCGAGCTCGGTCACGCCGAGGTTGCCGCGACGCGCCGTCGCGGGCTCCGGTTCAGGCTCGCGTTCGCGCGGCGCCGGCCGATAGTCGTCGCGCTCACCGGGGGCGCGGAAGCCGCCCTCGCGCTGGCGCTCACGCGGGGAGCGATAGCTGTGGTAGTCCTCGCGCGCCGCCGGCGGACGGGCACCGCGCGTCACGCGCGGCTCGCCGGCCGGCTCCTCCAGGCGGCGCGGCGCGGGCTGGCCGCCGTAGCGCGTCGCCACCACCGTGACCCAGACCTGGTCCTCGAGCGTCTCGTCGACCATCGCCCCGAAGATGATGTTCGCCTCCGGATGCGCGGCCTCCGAGACCGCCTTGGCGGCCTCGTTGATCTCCCACAGCGACAGGTCGCGGCCGCCGGTGATCGACAGCAGGATCGAGTGCGCGCCCTCCAT
>JBBSQG010000143.1:0-7358 GCA_038258125.1 Solirubrobacterales bacterium | reverse complement strand
GAGCGCATCGTGCAGGAGAGCGAGCGCCTCGCGCGCCACGGCGTGGCCGCCGACCCCGAGGAGCTGGAGTTCCTGGAGCTCGATCCCTACGACGACACGGACTTCGCCGAGCTCGTGCGCGAGGCGATGGACGAGCTGCCCGACATCCTGCAGCGCGCGCTGGAACGCAACGTCGCGGTGGTCATCTCAAACGGCGGGCGCAAGGCCGGCGCCTACGGCCTCTACCACGGCGACGGCGTCGCCCGTGACGACGTGCCCGACCGGATCATCATCTACCGCGACACGCTGCGGCGCGACTTCGGGCACGACTCCGATCTCCTGCGCCACGAGGTCACGCGGACCGTGCGCCACGAGCTCGCGCACCATCTCGGCGCCGACGAGCTCGGCGTGCGCGACCTCGGGCTCTGACGTTCGGGGCTCCGGCCCTGGCGCGTTCGCGGTAGCACCTGGCGCGTTCGCGCTGTAGATTCCGGCGCCTGAGCGGGATTCGGGCCGTTCAGATCGGCGTACGTCAACTGGAGGAGGCGCAGTACATGGTGACCCCTGGGAAGTTTCTGCTTGCGATCCTGGCCTGCATTGCGATGCTTGTCGTTATCGGCGCGATGGTCGTACTGCCGGACACGGGCCATTTCGCGAACATCGCACACTAGGTACACAGCTGGTTGATTCCGCGGCCCCATGGTCGTGGGATCAGCCGAGCGTGCCACGGCGCTTGGCCGTGCGGCGCCTCCGAGCAGGCGGTGGCCACGCGCGGACGGATGGGCGGCCGGGACGGGGTTGGGCGTCTACAGGCGCCGGCTCAGACGCACGGCGCGATAGCGGCCGCGCGCCTTCGCCGTGACCGTGACCTTGCGCGAGCCGCGCGGGATCCGAAGCCGGTGCGTTCCGGTGAGGCGGACCTTGCGCGTGCCCAGCCACCGGCCCGTACGGCTTCTGAAGCGGACCGTCGCCGAACGCGGCGTGCCGCTCGGCCGCTCGGCCGTCACCAAGAGCGTGTGGCCGCGGCGGCGCAACCTCACCCGCTGGGGCTTGGAGGCAGCGGCGCTGACCGTGGGCGTGGTGCCGGCGGTCGTGAACGTCGTGCGGTACGTGGCGCCGTCGGCGAAGGCGACGGCGAGCGTGTACGTCGTGCCCGCGACGAGACGCCGAACGGGCAGGACGTAGCTGCCAAAGCGGTTCGGCGCCCCATCGAGGTCGGGCGTGCGCCCGTCGACGATCCTGATCTCGGCCGCGCCGGCGGGCGACGCGAGTGCCGCGCGGTCGATATCGGCGCGGCCGCCAACCCGCCAGATCACGATCGGCGGGCCAGCCTGCGTGTCGGAGACGCCGACGAGGTCTGCCGGGCTGTAGGGGCGCTCCAGCGACGTGTCGGCGCCGCTCGGCACCCCGCTGACACGGGCGCCGGGCAGCGAGTAGACGCCCGGGCGGGCGAAGCCGTCCAAGCCGAAGCGCATGCAGGTCGTGAGCCCGTCGGCGGCGTAGCCGGTCGTGCCACCCGACGGCTGAAACATGAGCCACAGGTGCAGCGGCGAGCTCGTCCACGGGTTCGTGCGCACCGCGTCCCAGAGATCGGGACCGCTGCGCAGCACTTCGCCCCGGTTGGCGCCGCCCGCCAGCCCCGCGCCCTGGGGCGTGTAGCCGGGTCGGGAGGGGTCCTCCTGGTGGGCCAGGTAGCCGCCGTTGAGCGCGACGTACGCGTTGTGCTTGGCGCAGGCGTCGCTCAGGGCCGGCGACACGGACAGGTTGGCCGGGATCCCGTTCAGCGCGCGCTGGGTGTTGAGCAGCGCGATCGCCTCGGCGTCGGTGACGGCGGACGCCGGCGCGCAGGGCAGCAGCGCCGCCAGCAGGACGACGAGCACCCCCGACCAACGCGGCGCAGTGCGTCCACACGCGGTGTCCACGCGCCGCAGGATAGCCACGTGTCCGGTCACGGCTCGGGCGTCCGGTCACGTTCATCTGACAGAATTGGCGATCGGAAGGCTCCGGCGCGTGCGACGCCGGTGTGAAAGACACCTCCGTGGAGTGCGACCGCCGGGGGCACAACCGACCATGACAAGGAGCAGCAACCATGCCTGAAGCAGTGATCGTGGACGCCGTCCGCACCCCGATCGGCCGCGCGTTCAAGGGCTCACTCGTGGGCGTTCGAGCCGATGAGCTCGCCGCCACCCCGCTGCGCGCGCTCATCGAGCGCAATCCCGGCGTCGACTTCGCCCAGACCAACGACGTGATGATGGGCGCTGCGTCGGCCGTCGGCGAGCAGGCCTACAACATCGGCCGCAACGCCTCGCTCGTGGCCGGCCTGGACTACCACGTGCCGGCCTGCACGGTGAACCGCTTCTGCGCGTCGTCGCTGCAGACGCTGCGGATGGCCTTCCACGCGATCAAGGCCGGCGAGGGCGACCAGTACATCGCCGCCGGCGTCGAGGCCGTCTCGCGGGCCGGCCTCGGCGCCGGGATCCCCGAGGAGGCCAAGCACCCGCAGCTCGACGGCTCGGAGGGATCGGCCTACGACGTCTACATCCCGATGGGCCTGACCGCCGAGCGGGTCGCGGTTGACCGCGGTGTCTCCCGCGAGGCGCAGGACGAGTGGGCGCTGATCTCCCAGATGCGCGCCGTCGAGGCACAGTCCTCCGGGCACTTCGACCGCGAGATCGTGCCCGTCGCGTTGCCCGACGGTATGGAGCTCCTCAAGGACGACGGCCCGCGGCCGACCACGACGATCGAGAAGCTCGCCGCGCTGAACCCGGTGTTCGACCCCGAGAACGGGACGGTCACCGCCGGCAACGCCTGCCCGCTCAACGACGGCGCCGCGGCGGTGCTGGTCATGTCGGCCGAGAAGGCCGCGTCGCTGGGCCTGACGCCGCGTGCCCGGATCATCGCCTCGACGGTCGCCGCGATCCGCCCGGAGATGATGGGCCTCGGCCCGATCCCGGCGATCCGGGCGCTGCTCGCGCAGACAGGCCTGTCGATCGACGACATCGACATCGTCGAGATCAACGAGGCCTTCGCGGCTCAGATCGTGCCTTGCCGCGACGAGCTCGGCATCGACCCCGCCAAGCTCAACCCGCACGGCGGCGCGATCGCGCTCGGCCATCCGTTCGGCAGCACCGGCGCGCGGATCATGACGACGCTGCTCAACGGCCTGGACGCCGTCGACGGCCGCTACGGCATCGAGTCGATGTGCGTGGCGGGCGGGATGGGCCAGGCGATGCTCGTCGAGCGGCTCGCCGCGTAGCGCTGGCGCGCGCTCAGAATGCCGGCGGCGGGGTCCCCTCCAGGCTGTGTGGCGAATGTGTTGCACCATTCGCCACACCCCTGCGGTTCGCGTAGCTCCCAGCGCTCGGCGCTGAAGTCCGGCGTCAGCCCGGGGCCATCCGCAGCGCCCCGTCGAGCCGGATGACCTCGCCGTTGAGCATCGGGTTGGCGACGATGTGGCAGGCCAGCTCGGCGAACTCGGCGGGTAGCCCGAGACGCGGCGGAAACGGGATCGACGCCGCCAGCTGCGTGCGCGCCTCGGCCGGCAGGCCGGCGAGCAGCGGCGTGTCGAACAGGCCGGGGGCGACCGCGCAGACGCGGATGCCGGCGCCGGCGAGGTCGCGCGCGGCGGGCAGCGTCAGCGCCACGACGCCGCCCTTTGACGCCGCGTAGGCGACCTGACCGATCTGGCCGTCGTACGCGGCGATCGAGGCCGTGTTGACGATCACGCCGCGCTCGCCGCCCGAGTCGGGCTCGTTTGCCAGCATCGCCGCGCTCGCCAGGCGCAGCGCGTGGAACGTGCCGACAAGGTTGATCGCGATCACGCGCTCGAAGGACTCGGCCCTATGAGGCCCGCGCGGGCGGGCGAGCCGCTCGGCGTGGCCGATCCCAGCGCAGGTGATGGCGATCCGCAGCCCGTCCGGAGCCTGCGCCGCCGCCAGCGCGACGGCGGCCTCGAGCTGCTCGGGCCGTGTCACATCGGCGGTGGCGAAGCCGGCGCGCTCGCCCAGGCGCGCCGCGAGCGCCTCGCCGCGGGCGGAGTCGACATCGGCGATGACGACGTGAGCCCCGCGCTCGTGCAGGGCGCGGGCCACCGCCTCGCCCAGGCCGGAGGCGCCGCCGACGACGAGCGCGCTGGATCCGTCGATCCGCATCGGTTGCCAGGCTAACGCTCGCCGGCACGTACTACCGTCCCGTCCCATGGCCGAGTGGTATGAGCAACTGCTGGAGTTGCAGCTGGAGCGCAACCGCGATCGGTGGGCCGAGCTGCGCGAGCACGACGTCGAGGACGACACCGGGCTGCGGCTTGGCTTCCTCTATCTCGCTGCCGGCGAGGACGAGGCGACGGCGCTCGTGGCGCTGCTGCACGAGGAGACCGACTACGAGGCGCGCGTGCGCAGGCACCCGGAGGACGGCGGCTGGGTCGTCGTCGGCTCCACGCAGCCGACGCCCGTCTCGCTCGCGCTGCTCGACGCCTGGGTCGAATGGATGATCGCGGCTGGCGCGACGGCCGGCCCCTGTGCGTTCGACAGCTGGGCGGCACAACGGCTCGTCGCCGACGCCGACGCCCACGCCGGTTGAGCGCGGAACCGGCCCGCAGGCTCAGGCTCGCGTCACGCGCGCGAGCGACACCGCGAACAGCTCGTCGGGGTCGGTGAACAGCTCGACGAGCTCCAGGCCGGCCGCGGCGAGGTCACCGCGTAGGCGCTCGGGTGTGAACTTCGCACTGATCTCCGTGCGGATCTCCTCGCGAGCGGCGAAGTCGACCTCGAGGTCGAGCGCCTCGACGCGCACGTGCTGGGGCTCGGTCGCGCGCAGGCGCATCTCGATCCACTCGCGCTCGCGATCGAAGAAGGCGACGTGTTCGAACGCATCGACGTCGAAGTCCGCTCCAAGCTCCCGGTTGAGCACGTGCAGGACGTTGAGGTTGAACTGCGCGGTGACGCCGGCGCTGTCGTCGTAGGCGGCCTCGATGACGCGCGGGTCCTTGACGAGGTCGGTGCCGAGCAGGAGGTGGCCGTCGGGGCCGAGCGTCTTGCCCAGGGAGCGCAGCAAGCGGCGCCGGCTACCGGGCGGGAAGTTGCCGATCGTGCCACCGAGAAACGGGACCAGGCGCGGGCCGGCGGGCACCGGCAGATGCCCGAGGTGGCGCTCGAAGTCGCCGACCATGCCGTAGACCGACAGCCCCGGGTACTCGTCGGCGAACAGCTCGGCGACCGCGTGGACGGTCGTCGCGCTGACGTCGACGGGGACGTAGCGCGCCAGCGTGCCGGCGTCCTGCATCGCGTCGAGCAGCACGCGGGTCTTCGTCGCCGAGCCCGAGCCGAGCTCGACGAGCTCCACGGCGCCCGTCGCCGCGACGATGTCGTCGGCGTGCGTCTGGAGGATCAGGCGCTCGGTGCGCGTCTGGTAGTACTCGGGCAGCTCGCAGATGTCGTCGAACAGCTCCGACCCGCGAGCGTCGT
Source organism: Solirubrobacterales bacterium (assembly GCA_038258125.1). Taxonomy (GTDB): domain Bacteria; phylum Actinomycetota; class Thermoleophilia; order Solirubrobacterales; family Solirubrobacteraceae; genus CADCVQ01. The sequence goes on along the minus strand of JBBSQG010000143.1, from coordinate 1,917 downwards.
AGAGGTGCTTGGGCGGAAGCTCCTTGAGCGGGCGCGTGAGGCCGTCGAGCACGTCGTCGGCCAGCGTGCGCTCGTCGTTGGGGCCGAGATGCGAGCGCACCTCAACCTGTCCCTCGAGGATGGGCTCCATCACGTCACGTCCTTTGCGAGTCGTAGGCCGGCGAAGATCTGGCGTCGTTCGGGAAGATCCCAGTTGCGAAACGTCGTCGAGCGCACGCGCTCCTCCGTGGCCCACGACGAGCCGCGCAGGACGCGGTAGCGATCCCCGAAGAAGACCTCGGAGTACTCGCGGTAGGGGTGGGCGACGAAGCCGGGGTAGGCGCCGAAGTGCGAGGCGGTCCACTCCCACACCTCGCCAACTCGGGCGATCTGCTCCTGGGTCCAGGTCGACGCCTTCTCCCACTCGGCTTCGGTGGGAAGGCGTGCGCCTTGCGAACGGGCGAAGGCGTCGGCCTCGAACCAGGAGACGTGCGCAACGGGCCGGTCGTGGTCATCGCGCGGCCCGTGCGCCGTCCCGCCCTCGGGGTGTGTGATGTCGTACTCCTCCTTCCAGGCCCAGCCCTCGTCAGACCACCACTCGCGGCACACATAGCCGCCGCCCTCGCAGAAGTGCGCCCAGCTGGCGTTCGTCACCGGCCGCCGGGCGATCGTGAACGCCGGGACATCGACCCGGTGGCGGGGGCGCTCGTTGTCAAACGCGAAGCCGCGCGCCGTCGCGCCCATCGCGATCGGGCCGGCGGGTAGATGGATCCAGCCGTCGGCAGCGTCCCCGCCGGCCGGCGGGGCACTCGGTCGCCCGCCCGGCAGGCCGGCGAGAAACAGCGTCTGGCGCATCGTCTCGTTGTGCTGCGCCTCGTGGCGGAGCACGAGCTCAAACAGCGTCCCGTCGCCGGGGCCGACCTCGTCGAGTATCGCGATCGTTCGCCGGCGCACCGCGTCGAGGTAGTCAAACAGCTCGTCGCCGCGCAGGAACGGGATCTCGCCGCGCACGGCGCGGGGCGTCTCGAAGGCGTCGTAGACGCCGGCGAGGTCACCGCGCAGCAACTCTCCGCCGCCGTGGCGGTGGGCGATCCACAGGTCCTCGTAGGCGGCGATGTGGCCGAGGTCCCAGTCCAGCGGGCTCATCAGCGGGTGCTGTACGCGCTCGCGCTCCTCGTGACCGAACCGCGCGACGAGCGCGAGCGTGCGGATGCGCACGTGTTGCAGGGCGTCGCTGAGAGCGTGCTGAGCCGCGATCGCCATCGGGAGGTCAGCGTACCCAGCGTTTGGGTGGGCAATCATGTGGCCCCCGTATTGGCGGGCCGGCACTCCGTTACGCGGCGCGTGCCGGTGTCAGCCCGCGAGCGCGTCGAGGGCGGCGTCGACGTCGGCGTCGGTGTTGTAGAGATGCCACGACGCCCGCAGCCGCCCGCCGCGCAGCGCGGCGACGATCCCCGCGCGCTCGAGCTGCTCGGCTGCTCCCTCGCGCCGCAGTGAGACGATCGCGCTGTTGGACGGTCGGAGCCCGAGCCCGGCGCGGAAGCGGTTGGCGAGCGCGACATCGTGTTCGTATACGGCGTCGATGCCAATCTGGTTGAGCAGCTCGAGGGCCGGTTGTGCGCCAACCCATGAGAACCACGCCGGCGAGGTGTCAAAGCGGCGCGCGTCGCTGGCCAGCCGTAGCGGCGGGCCGAAGTAGCTGGCGTGGACGTCCGCGCCGGCATACCAGCCGGCGGCGTTGGGCAGGATCTCCTCGCGCCAGTCGTCGGCGATCGCCATCCAGGCCGTGCCGCGCGGGGCGGTCAGCCACTTGTAGCCCGCGGTGACGACGGCGTCCAGGCGCGCGGCGTCGATCGGCAGCCAGCCGCAGGCCTGCGTCGCGTCGACGAGCGTGCGTGCCCCGTGGTGCTCGGCGGCGGCTACGATCGCGTCGAGGTC
>JBBSQG010000142.1:0-7380 GCA_038258125.1 Solirubrobacterales bacterium | reverse complement strand
CGATCGCGATCGCTGCACGCTCTACGAGCTCTTCGACGCCCGCCCCAGTGCCGGCGGCGCGCGCTGGAAGGCCGGCGCCGGCGCGATCTTCGACCTGCGCTCCAACCGGCTGCGGCCGGCCGGCTGGACGTCGGCCGACGCCGCCGGGCTGCCGATCCTGCCCGGCCTGGCGCGCTACGACGAGGTCGCCAAGGGCTCGATCGACCACGCGCTGCGCTTCACCGCGCGGCGCACGCGGAGCGCCTACGTCTATCCCGCCCGCCACTTCGCGTCGGACTCCGACGACTCCGCCCTGCCGCCGATGGGCACGCGCGTGCGGCTGAAGGCGAGCGTGAGCGTCGACGGACTCGGCCGCCAGGCGAAGGTCATCGCCACGGCGCTGAAGCGCTACGGCGCGCTGCTGGCCGACAACGGCTCAGCGTGGTACTTCAGCGGCGCGCCCGACCGGCGCTGGGACAACGACGACCTGCACACGCTCGATCGCCTGACCGGCAGCGACTTCGAGGTCGTCAACGCGCGCTCGCTGCCCAAGCCCCGCTGAGCCGGACGGCGGCGAACCGGCGAGAACTCCGGTCGGCCGCGGACATCGCGCTGACCGGCGAGCAGCGTGCCGCGCTCGATGACGCCGTGCCGGCCGGCGCCGCGGCCGGCGACCGCTACCCCGCCGAGAGCATGCGGAGCGTCGAGCCGAAGCGTCACGGAGCTTCACTCCCGCAACTTCGTGGCATTCCTCACGTTCTCGACGGAAGCGCCGATAGAGAGGGAGATCATGGATGACCCCGAGTCCCCGCTGGGCCTCATGAAGCATCGCAACGGAACGCTGCGGAGGGCACGGCTGGGCATCTGCGCCGTGCTCGCCGCGCTCGCAGCCCTGCCCGCGGGCGCCGCTCACGCCGCGCCTCCCGACAACGACGCCTTTGCCGACGCCCAGCTCGTGCGTGTCGGCGACCGCGTCACCGGCGACACAACCGAGGCCACGGCGCAGGCCGGCGAGCCCACGCCGAACGACCCGCCGTACACGCGGTCGGTCTGGTACCGCCTGACGCCGAACGCGACCGAGACGCTGCGGATCGACACCTGCGGCGGCGGGCCGTGGGCGGACCTGGCGATCTACACCGGCACGGCCCTCGGCAACCTGGCGGAGGCGCCGCTCACCCGCAGCGGATGCTCCTCCGGCAGCCGGGTCTACATCGACGCGGTCGCGACGACGACGTACTACCTGCGGGTCGCGGGCTACGAAGCCCCGCCGGGCTATAGCCAGGCGGACGGGTCGCTCGTGCTCAGCGTCGCGCGCCCGCAGGCACCCGCCAACGACAACTTCGAGAACGCCCAGCCGGTGGGACGGCCGGCGCAGATCACCGGCTCGAACGTCGACGCGACGGTGCAGCCCGGCGAGCCCGAGCCGACAATCTACGGTGGCAGCGGTCATTCGGTCTGGTACAAGCTCGCGGCGACGACAAACGCCGGCGTGCGGACCAGCACCACTACGGGCGGCGACACCAACGCTCCGATGCTGGCCGTGTACACCGGCAGCAGCGTCGGCGCGCTCACAGAGGTCGGCACCGAGGGCGGCCCGACCGGCCCCCGCACGACGATGTCGTTCGTCACACAGCCCGGTACGACCTACTACATCGCCGTGCGCGGCCACGGCGACGGTGCCGGGGCGTTCAGGCTCGACGTCTCCTCTCCGGACCCGGGCCCACCCTCACCAGTGCCCACCGCGGTTCCTCCGGCGTGGCCGTGCAATGCCGGATCGGACCCCAGCCTGATCGTCTACAGCGGGACGCACGCCGCGGGCGGCGCGGTCTGTCTCAAGGTCACGAACGAAGGTAGCGGCGTGGCGTGGTTCCAGGGGACGAACGTCCCGGGGGACCACTGCACGATCCCGTGGTTCGCCGAGGTCATGTACGACCACCCGTCACCGATCGACAACCGCCGCTTCAGCCAGGGCAGCCCGTTCGTGCGGCTGATCGGAGCGTTTCCGACCAACCGCGGGGCGCGAGGCACGCTGCAGGTGACCCAGCGCCCCGCCACGGGCCCCTGCCACAGCGCGCAGATCGCGTGGACCGCGACGACGACGGCCACCCCGCCGTGGGCGGATCTCAAGCCCCCCGCGCTGCGCCTCGGCGGCGCCACCGTGCAGCGGCCGCTGCGCGGCCGCCGCGCGCTGACCGTGCGCGTCCGCTGCCGCGGCGAGGCCTGTGCCGTCAGCGCATCGGCGACCGTCGCGGGCGTCAAGGTCAGGGCGAAGAAGCGCACGGTGCGCACCTCCGCGAAGGGCCGTGTCGTGCGCCTGGCGCTGGGGTCCCGCACACGACGTGCGCTCGCCTCTGCGCTGCGCAAGAGGGGCAGCGTTCGGACGCGCGTCACGGTGGTCGCCCGAGATGCAGAGGGCAACCGCGCCACGGCGCGACGGACGATCACGCTGCGTCGCTGAGCGGGTTGCGATCGGTCGGCTCGGCGCGAGCGACGAGCGCGCCGAGCACGCCGTCGATGCCGTTGCCGCGTACCCGTCGCGGCGTCGCGTCAGCCGTCGCCGGCGGCGAACTCCACGATCGAGCTGTCGATCAGCCACTCGACCGGCGCGACGTCGTCGGTGTAGACGCGCCCGCCCCGCAGCCCAGGCTCCAGCCGCGCGGCGGCGGCCAGACCGCCCGCGCGCAGCGGCCCGGGCAGCTTCGGCGCGCGGGCGAGCAGCTGCGCGCCGGACGCCGCGCCGGCGGTGGCCAGCAGCTGCGTGTTGACGTCCTCGCTCGGGTCGCGCAGGACCGTCGCGAAGACCGCGCGCAGCGTCGCGACGAGCACCTGCTCCAGGCGCGGCGAGCCCTCCGGGTGGCCGACGTTGACGAGAACGACGCCGCCCGGGCGCAGCCGCGAGCGGGCGAGCGCGAAGAACTCCTTCGTCGTCAGGTAGAAGGGGATGTAGGGCTGGCGGTACGCGTCGACGAGGATCGCGTCGTAGCGCTCGTTCGTGCGCCGCAGGTACGGCCGCGCATCGGCGGTGAACGTGCGCAGCCGCGGGCCGCGCATGTCGAAGTAGCGCCGCCCGATATCGGTCAGCTCACCGTCGATCTCGACTGCGTCGACCGCGGTCTGCGGGAAGAAGTGCCCGTACGCGCGGGCGACCGTCCCCGCGGCGTTGCCGAGGATCGCCATCCGCCGCGGCGCACGGTCGAGCGCCGCGAAGGGCAGCACGAGCGCCTCGTCCCAGTAGTTGCTGGTCAGGTAGGAACCCGGTCGCTTGAGCGAGTGCACTGCCTGGCCTTCGTTGAGCTCCAGCGTACGCGTGCCGTCGGCGTCCTGCACGACGCGCGCGTACTGGTACTCGGTGTCGGTCTCGTGGATGACGGTCGCGCCGGCCTCGGTCTTGCCCTTGATCGTGCCGAGCGGCAGCACGAGCAGGACGGCGAGGATGGCCGGCGCCACCGCCAGCCGGCGCTGGGCGAGCCCCCACACGGCGATCACGACGAGCGCGAGGCCGAAGAGGACGAACGTGCGCCGCGTGCCGATCAGCGGGATGAACAGCAGCGCCGAGGAGAACGTCCCCACCAGCGAGCCGACGGTCGAGATCGCGTAGAGGCGCCCGGAGACGGTGCCCGCCTCGGCGATGTCGCCGACCGCGAGCCGCAGCGCGTAGGGCGCGACCGCGCCGGACACGAGCACCGGCGTGGCGACGAGCACGGTGACGCCGAGCAGCGAGCCGACGAACGCTCCGGCCGAGATCGAGTCCAGCGCGTCGACGGCGAAGCCGAGGAACGGGTCGGCCGCGAACGGCACTGCGGCGAGCAGCAGGCCCGACAGCAGGACGATCTGGTACAGGCCCGCGCGGGGCGGGTTGCGGTCGGCGAGCCGGCCGCCGTACCAGTAGCCGATCGACAGGGCGACGAGCACGATCCCGATCGTGTTCGCCCACACGATCGTCGACGCGCCGAAGTACGGCGCGAGCAGGCGGGCGGCGGCGATCTCGGCGCCGAGGATGCTCATCCCGACGACGAAGACGATCAGGCCGAGCGGGGGTTCGGGGAGTCGGCGGCGCATACGGGTGCCGCGAGCGTATTCGGGTGCGGGTGGCGAGCGGCTCACCGCTGGGTGTGGCGAATCATGCACGCGGAGCGCCACGGATTCGCCACACCCCGGGGAGAACGTACGCAGCTGGAGTGGGGGGACCGGACGCCGCGGCCCGCGTTAGCCGTGGATTCGTCCGGACGCGCTCATAGGGTCATCCCATGACCACGCGGGAGCTCGCAGACATCGACAAGCGGGTGCTCTGGCACCCGTTCACGCAGCAGCGCGGCTGGTGCGAGGAGCAGCCGCTGATCATCGAGCGCGGTGAGGGCTGCATGCTGTTTGACACCGACGGCCGCGCCTACCTCGACGGCACCTCGTCGCTGTGGTGCAACGTCCACGGCCATGGCCATCCAGCGATCGACCGCGCCGTGCGCGCCCAGCTGGAGAAGGTCGCGCACACGACGATGCTCGGCCTCACGCACCCCGGCGCGATCGAACTCGCGCGGCGGCTCGTGGACCTCGCGCCACCCGGCCTGAGCCGCGTCTTCTACTCCGACAACGGCTCGACCGCCGCCGAGGTCGCGCTGAAGATGGCCTTCCAGTACTGGCGCCACCGCGGCGAGCTCGGCCGCAACGGCTTCATCACGCTGCGCGACGCCTACCACGGCGACACGATCGGCGCGGTCTCGGCCGGCGGCATCGACCTCTTCCACGCCTGCTTCGGCCCGCTGCTGTTTCAGACCTGGCAGGCCGAGCCGGGCGACACCGCGTCGATGGCGGCGCTGCTGCGCGAGCACGCCGGCGAGGTCGCGGCGGTCATCGTCGAGCCGCTCGTGCAGGGCGCGGCCGGCATGCTCACGCACCCCGAGGGCTACCTCGCCGAGGTGCGCGCGCTGTGCGACGAGCACGGCGTGCTGTTGATCTGCGACGAGGTGGCGACCGGCTTCGGGCGCACCGGCACGATGTTCGCCTGCGAGCAGGAGGGCGTCGCGCCGGATCTCATGTGCGTCGCCAAGGGGCTGACGGGCGGCTACCTGCCGCTCGCCGCGACGCTCGCCAGCGAGCGCATCTACGAGGCGTTTCTCGGCGAGCACGAGGACCTCAAGACGTTCTTCCATGGCCACACGTACACGGCCAATCCGCTCGCCTGCGCGGCTGCGCTGGCAACGCTCGACGTCTTCGAGCGCGAAGGCACGATCGCGACGCTGCAGCCGAAGATCGCTCTCCTGGCGGAGCTGCTGGAGGAGCTCGTCGCGCCGCTGCGCTGTGTCGGGGAGATCCGCCGCCGCGGCTTCATGGTCGGGATCGAGCTCGAGGGCTTCCCGCTGGCCGCGCGGATCGGCCATCAGGTCACGCTGGCCGCCCGCCGGCGCGGCGCGATCGTGCGGCCGCTCGGCGATGTCGTCGTGCTCATGCCGCCGCTGGCGATCAGCCGCGAGCAGCTGCGCCACCTCGTCCAGATCACCGCAGCGTCGGTGGCCGAGGCAACGGCGGCGCCAGTGCTGTTGGCGGCGGCATAGCGCCTCCCGCCGTGCGCGTTGTGGGGGCTCAGCGCCCGAAACGCGCACCGCGCGGCCCGTGCGGCGGGGCCCCCTACCCGAGGCGCTGCCGGGCATCGGGCTGGCCGGCGGCGGCGGCGCGCTCCCACAGCTCGCGCGCCCCGGCGGGATCGGTGGCCTCGATCAGCCGGCCGAGGTTGAACATCGCGTCGACGTCGCCCGCGGCGACCGCCTTCTCATACCAGCGATGCGCCAGAGCGGGATCGGTCGTCTCCAGGAGCAGCCCGAGGTTGAACATCGCGGGTGCGCTGCCGGCCTCGGCGGCCTGCTCGTAGAGCTCGCGCGCGCGGTCGTGATCGCCGCGCTCCTGCGCCTGGACGCCGAGCTTGATGACCGCGTCTCCGTGGCCGCCGCCGGCCGCGCGCTGCAGCCACGTCTGCGATGCCTCGGGCGCGTGCGGCTCGAGGTAGAGGCCGACGATGTACATCGCGTGGAGGTCGCCGGCCTCGGCGGCGCGGCGAAACCAGGCCCGTGAGGCAGCCGGATCCTCGCCGGCCCGGATCGTCGCGAGGAACATCATCGCCTCGGTGTCGCCGGCCCCGGCGGCGACCTCGTAGCGGCGGTACAGGGCACGGCGGCCGACCTTCGCCAAGGGCCCCTTCGATCGCTGCTTGGCCATGCGGGCAAGCCTAGTGAGCGCGGTGTCGGGCGGCGGTACGGCTCAGCACGGAGCGCCGGACCGCGCGAGCGGGTGCTAGGAGCGCTCGACGACGACGATCGTCGACTTCACGACCGCCGTGGCGGCCTGCCCGGGCCGCAGGTCGAGCTCGTCGGCCGCCTCGCGCGACATGAGCGAGACGATCCGAAACGGGCCGCAGGCGAGGTCGATCTGCGCCATCACGCCGTCGCGCTGGACGTCGACGACGACGCCCGCCATCCGGTTGCGGGCGCTGGAGCGCGGGTTCGTGCCACGGTCGCGCAGCACGCGGGCGAGCTCCTCGGGCGCGAGCACCCGCCGGTTGCCGCGGCGCTGGAACTCGATCCGCCCGTCGCGCTCCCAGCGGCGCAGCGTGTCGACGCTGACGCCGAGTGCCTGCGCCGCGACCCCGATCCGGATGCCCTCGTCCACTGGCCGGCAAGCGTACCCGGATCACGGCCCGCCGGCCGAGGCGCGCGCAACCGCGTAGTCAGGAGCCGACGTAGGCCGCGAGGTGCTCGCCGGTGAGGGTGCCGCGGCCGGCGACGAGCTCGGCGGGGGCGCCCTCGAAGACGATCCGGCCGCCGTCGTGGCCGGCGCCGGGGCCGAGGTCGACGATCCAGTCGGCGTGCGCCATGACGGCCTGGTGGTGCGCGATGACGATGACCGACTTGCCGGAGTCGACGAGCCGGTCGAGCAGGCCGAGCAGGCGCTCGACGTCGGCGAGGTGAAGGCCGGTCGTCGGCTCGTCGAGGATGTAGACGTCGGGCGGGTGGGATCCGGTCACCATGCTGGTCGCCAGCTTGAGCCGCTGGCGCTCGCCGCCGGACAGCGAGGTGAGCGGCTGGCCGAGGCTGAGGTAGCCCAGCCCGACATCGGTGAGCCGCAACCGGATCCTGTGGGCGGCCGGCACCTTGGCGTCGCCGGAGCCGAAGACCTCGGTCGCCTCGGCGACCGGCATCGCCAGCACCTCCCGGATGTCCTTGCCGCCGAACGTGTACTCCAGCACCGAGGCCTGGAAGCGCTTGCCCTCGCACTCCTCGCAGGTGGAGGCCACGCCGGCCATCATCGCCAGGTCGGTGTAGATGACGCCGGCGCCGTTGCAGGCCGGGCAGGCGCCCTCGGAGTTGGCGCTGAACAGCGCCGGCTTCACGCCGTTGGCCTTCGCGAACGCCT
>JBBSQG010000141.1:0-7385 GCA_038258125.1 Solirubrobacterales bacterium | reverse complement strand
GCTCGCCGCGCTCGGCGACCGCCCGCGCAAGCTCATGTTCTCCGGCGCCGAGTCGCTGACGGCATCCGAGCGGCGGATCGCCGAGCTGGCCGGCCGCGGCGCCTCCAACCGAGACATCGCGCAGGATCTGTTCGTGTCGCCCAAGACCGTCGAGAACCACCTCGGGCGGGTGTACGTGAAGCTCGGCATCAACGGCCGCCGCGAGCTGGCGGCGGCACTCGTCTGAGGCGATTGCTCGCGGGCCCCGGCGAACGCGAGTGCACATCGCCGCAACGCCGGGATGCGAGAGGCGTAGGCTGAGGAGGTCTATTGGATAGGAGCGGGGATCGCCGAGACTCGTTGCTAGCCGTGGGGAGGCCCTTCGTGGCCAACCGAACGTCAGACGCTGCCGGCCAACCCCGGGATCCGTCGAACGGCGTAGTGAAGCGACAGCCGGGTCGAGTCGAGCCGAGTGCGTTTGAGGATGAGCAGACGCTCGCCGATCTCGACCAGACGCTTCAGGATGGCGATCAGACCCTGTCCGACGCCGATCAGACTGCTTCTGACCACGACCGGACGTCCGCCGATCAGGACCAGTTGGCGGCGGATCGCGATCAGGTCGCCAGTGACCGCGATCTCGCGTCGGGCGGCGATCGGCTCGTGCACGACCTCAGCATGCAAACCCGCGGGCGGACGACGCTCGAGCGTGAGCAGGCCGACCGCTTGCGCGAGCGATCGGCGCGCGCACGCCTGGACGCCGCCGACACCCGGGACACGATCGCCGGCGCACGCGACGCTGCAGCGCGGGCGCGAGATCTGGCCGCCCGCGGGCGCCAGATCGCCATGACGCAGCTCGACGCATCAGCCCAGCAGGCCGACGAGACACGCGCCGTGACGGGCATCGATGTCGTCATGCGGGCCTCTCGCCAACGCAAGGGTGCCGCGCAGCGGCGCGCGCAAGCCTCCGAGCAACGCGAGCTGGCCGCGGCGGACCGCGTCCTGGCGGCAGAAGATCGTCAGCACGCGGCTGGCGAGCGGCTGCAGGCGTTCTCCGACCGCGAGGCGCTCCTGTCGGAGCTGGAGGACGAGCAGGACCGGCGCGAGCAGGCGTTGCGCTATCAGCACCGCGCCGAGGAGCTGGCGCGCACGCTGCAACGCAGCCTGTCACCGCCGACGCTGCCGCGCGTCGCCGGGCTCGACGTGGCCGTGCACTACCAGCCGGCGGCGCCGGAGGACGTCGGCGGCGACTTCTACGACCTGTTTCCGCTCGGTGGCTTGCGTATGGGGTGCTTTCTCGGCGACGTCTGCGGCAAGGGCCCACAGGCCGCGGCCGTCACCTCGCGGGCTCGCTACACGATGCGCACCGCCGCGATGCTCCACGAGACGCCGGGCGCGATCCTCATGGATCTCAACGAGGCGCTGCTCATGCAATCGTCGGAGCCGATTCACACCTGCACCGCTGTCTACGGCGAGATCGCCATGCGGGCGCAGACGACGTCGGTCACGCTGGCCGTCGCCGGGCATCCGGCGCCCCTGATCGTCCGCGCGAGCGGGGTGGTCGAGACGACGCCGGCGCGCGGCTCGATGCTCGGCGCGGTGATTGATCCGGTGTTTCACCCGTGTGAGATCGAACTGGCTCCCGGTGACGCGCTCGTCATGTGCAGCGACGGCATCTTCGACACCGAGATCGACGCGATCCGCGTCGACGAGGAGCACCTCGCCGTCCTGCTGTCGGGGCCTCCGAACGCCGACGCCCAAGCCATCGTCGACCGGCTCACCCACGAGTTGCGCACCAACGAGCGTCCGCTGCGCGACGACGTCGCGATCATGGTCCTGCGCCGGACGCCGCCGTCATCAGGCTGTTCTCCGGCGCCTGCCGCGCAGCTGTAGCGACCATCGCCCGAAACGCGTTCGCCATCGGCGTAGGTCATCCTGACCTGCGTGTCGTCCGGGGAGCTCACCGCCCATGCGGACGTGCCGACGTCCAGAGCGCTCGTGCGGCGGGCGCTTGGCCTCGTCGCGCTCGTCGCCGTGTTCGTGCTCGGCATCAGCCTGATGCCGGGGCTGCAGGACGTTCGCGCGCGCTTCGGAGACGCCGAGCCGGCGTGGCTGGCGGTCATGTTCGTCTGCGCGCTGGCGAAGACGCTGAGCTACGTCGCGGCCCTGCGCGGGACGCTGGCGCGGCGCATCACCTGGCGCTCGAGCTGGCACCTCGGCATGGCCGAGCAGGGCTCCAACGTCCTGCTGCCGACCGGTGGCGTGGCGGGCCCGGCGCTCGGCGCGCTCGTGCTGAGGCGGGCCGGCGTGCCGACGGCCGTCGCGACGCCGCGCTCGGCCGCGTTGTTCTTGCTCACGAGCGCCACGAGCTTTGCCGCGATCATCCTGGCCGGGACGCTGACCGGCTTCGGCGTGCTGCCCGGCGCGGTCTCCCCAATCGGCACGCTGCTGCCGGCCGGGCTGGCGATCGTCGTCGTGGTCGCGGTCGCGGCGCTCGGGCGCCTGCCGGTCGGCGAGCCGTCGGACTCCGACGGGCTCCTCGTCAGGTGGAGGCGGCGCGCGGCGGCGCTGTTGCGCGACGGCGTGCAGGAGAGCATCGCGCTCGTGCGAGCGCATGACCCGCTCGTCATCTTCGGCTGCGTCGGCTATCTCGCCTTCGACGTCGCCGCGCTCGGTGCGGCCTTCGCGGCCATCGGCGGCGAAGGACCGCCGATCGGCGCGTTCGTGCTCGCCTACACGCTCGGGCAGGTGGGCGCGCTGATCCCCACGCCGGGCGGTGTCGGAGCGACCGAGGGCGGGCTGATCGGGATGTTCGTGCTCTACGGCGCGCAGGCCGCGCCCGCCGCCGCGGCCGTGCTGGCCTACCGGGTCTTCCAGCTCGGTCTGCCCGCGATCTTCGGCCTCGTCGCCTTTCGCCAGATCCGCAAGCGCCTCCGCGACGACGAGCTGACGGCCGCGGTGAAGGCGCGCTTCAGCGCCGAATCGGGGTCGTGACGGCGCTGATGGAGAAGGACTCGGCGCCGAAGCTGGCGGTCCCACGATTGGCGTTCCCGCGGCGTACCGGATCGCCGCGATCCCGGAGCGTCTCATGGCGTGTTCGCGCGTGCGCTGCACCGGAGCATCAGGGTGATGCGGGGTGATGGGCCGAGGTTGGTGATCGTGAGGCGGCCGCCTTCGGCGTGTGCGAGGGAACGAGCCGCTCGAAGCTCGGCTATGGCAGTTTCGGGGCCATATCCACCCCGACGCCGCCATGCGTGACCCAGTTGGGGATGGCTGGAGATCCCCGCCGTCAGGTTCGAGGGAGCGGCGCGGCCTGGCGTAGCCCGCCTCGCCTTGCGCGGCCTCTTGGTGGCCGCGCGCAGCGACCTCGTGCCCCGGCCCATCCGAGACGCAGGTGCCGCGTGAGCGGCACCTGCGGCGGGCTGGGTGGTCTTCAGCGACGGCCGAGATGCAGCGGTGGGTCATAGACCGAGGCGAGGCGAGCGAGGGTCAGGGCAGCGAGCATGAGGCCGAAGTCGCGGAGGGCGACGTCATAGAAGCCTGAGAACGACAGCAGGTTGATGATGATCGCTCCCAACCACGCCGCGACCACGTATCCGCCGTAGCGGGGCTTGAGCGCGACGATCATGCCGGCGAGGATCTCGACGGCGCCGACGACGTACATGAAGTCCTGGCCGCTGCCGGGGACGATGTCGTTGATCCAGGGTGCGAGGTAGTTCGGCCAGTCGACCATGACGTTGAAGAACTTGTCCAGTCCGAACGCGATCGGTGCGACGGTGAATGCCACGCGCATCAGCGCGTACGCCTGGTAACGGGCGTCGCGCCAGTCGGCGCGGGCGCTGCCAGCCGGCCCGCCGTTGGACGATGATGTGTGCTGGTACTGGTGGCTGCGCTGTTGAGAGGTTGTGGTGGCCATCGAAGATCTCCTTGGTCTTGGCACGGCGCCCGCTGAACGGGCTCTTGTGCAGTTGGCGTCGCCCCGCGCCAAGCCCTTACGCGTCATCGTCGCCGCCGCCCGAGTTCACTGATCCCGGGCCCCGCGGGCGACGCGTGCGGCACTCGCCCCCCGCGACGGTCGGTCAGGGTCGGCGGCGGATCTCGATGCAGCCGTCCTGGACGCGCACGTCATCGGCGGTCTGCGGGATGCTCGCGGGCCCGTGGACGACGCTGCCGTCGTCGAGGCGGAACACGCTCCGGTGCCATGGGCAGGTCACCGTGCAGGTGACCTTGTCGACGGTTCCCTCCTCCAGCGGGCCACCGGCGTGGCTGCAGCGACTCGCGATCGCGTACATCTGCCCGTCCCAGCGAAGCACCAGGACGGTTGCGTCGCCCGCCTGGACCCGGGCCGGTTTGCCCTCGGTGAGCTCGTGTTCGGCGAGAACTGCGGTCCAGTCGTGCGGAGGATGCTCGGAGAAGGCGTAGTTGACGCCGATACCGCGGCTGTGGCTGAGGTAGCCGCCGAGGTACCCGCCGACGCTCATCGTTGTCAGGCCGGCGACGCCGAGGCCCGTTGCGACGAGGCGGTCGTCGCGGCGTCGCGCCAGTAGGGAGAGCGCGTACAGCCCGAGCCCGAGGATGTTCGACAGGGCGTGGACGACGCCGACGCGTTGGTCCTCGCCGCCCGGCCGCCACCCGCACCCCGAACTGCATCACCGAAGACGACAACGGCTACGCGCCACGATCACCGCTGCCCACTTGACAACGCCCACCCCATATCAGCGCTTCGGCCGCTGCATGCAATCTCATCGCCGGCTCCCTCGGACGACCAGCGTGGGACGGCCGGCGTGATCGGCAACGGAACCCGATGTGTGCTCTCCCAGCCGTGCCGCCATGTCGGTCCGGCTGCTGTTGGCGAGGACGATCGCCGCGGCGTCGTATCGGTCGGCGATCTCCACGATCGTCTTCCAGACCGGGCCGGTTGCCTCGACGGCGAGCGGCTCGGCGTCGAACCCGACGCTTCGTGCGATGCGAACACCGTCGCTCGCGACACGACCGCCGGACTCGGCAGCTTGCCGATCAAGGTCGAAGTAGTCCGTGGAGTCCTCGGTGGATCCTGCTTGGTCGACACCGAGTGCAACCGCGACCGGTGGCTGCCACACGGTCAGGACGACGGCTCGGTGCCCCATGAACAGCCCGCCGGCGATCTGAATTGCTCGGGCGGCCTCGTGCGTGTCGTCGTAGCACAACACCAGTGGGCCGCCTGCGTGCGACGCGTGCCCATCGCCATCGACGATGTAGGTCGTCAGCGGTAGGCCGAAGCGCCGTTGGATGCGTTCGACGATGCCATGCTCCTGCCAGTTGGCATGCTTTGAGCCGCCCAGGGCGAGCAGGATGTGATCCGGGTCGATCTGCGCCACCGCGTCTGCGATGACGGTAAGGAGGCTGCCTCGGATGGTTGCCTCGCTGATGTGGGCGCCGACCGATCGCAGGTGACCGACCACGGTGTCCAAACGCTCGTCGGCGATGTGTCGCGAACCGTCGATGTCGTCTGCGAGCCAGGCGAGACGGCCGGGCAGCACCGGGGTGACGACGTAGACCTCGCCGGCGGCGTCGATGACCTGACGCACCGGGCCGGGCAGCTCGTCGACGTTGGCGACGGCGGCGTCGGCGACGAACAGCAGCCGTTCGATGGCGGTGCGACGACGTGGGCTGACGGAGCCCGGGCTTGGCCTGGGCGACGTGCCCGCGAGCCCGTCGACGGGAGAAAACAACGCAACCGGAGTGGTCTGCGACGCACTGGTGTCAGGCGCCGGTACGGGGTCGCGAACCGCCGCTTCAGCCACCTCGGGAGAGCCATGGGGTGACGCACATGGCGCGGGGCGCTCGGACTGTCAGAGCGGCAGACCGATGACGCCGACCAGCAGGAGCGTTCCGGCGATCATCGCCGCGATGGCGAGCAGCAGCGTCCACGTGTGCGGGTCGGTCGCGAGCACGCATACCGCTGCGACGACGGGCATCATCGCCAACAGCGCCGTGACCAGGAGATCTGGGGGCTCGCGACGTGCGCTGCGATCCGTCAGCCAAGACTGCACCCGTGGCCACCAGCGCTCACGGCCCGGGGCGGATGCTGTGTGGCTGGGTTGCGCGTCGAAGACCATGCAACCAGCGTGCTCCGCGGGGCCGCACCCCGCCAGGGGGTGCGGCCCCCATCATCCACAGGGTCGCGCCGACCTTGTCGGTTCAGGCGACCCGTCTCGCGGCGCGCGCGGGGCCGATGGCGAGGATCTCGATCTGGTGCGTTCCGCGCGGGGCGTGGACGGCGACGATGTCTCCCGGCCGGCGGCCGAGTATCGCCCGGCCGACGGGTGAGTCGATCGAGATCCGGTGCGATTGTGGTTCTGCCTCGGCCGCGCCGACGAGCTGGTAGCGCGTCGTGCGACCGTCCGGCATCCGCAGTTGCACGCTGGTACCGATGCCGGCGGTGTCCTGCGACGCGGCATCGACGATCTCCGCGCGCGCGAGCGTGTGGCGCAGCGCAGCGATCCGCCGCTCCAGCAGCGCATACGTCTCGAGCGCTTCGGCGTGATCGGGATTGTCATCGGCTGCGCCGCCGCCGCGCGCGTCGCGCAACCAGCGCACGACTTCGGGACGACGCACGGTGACGAGCTCGGCGAGCTGAGCGCTCAGGCGTGCATGGCCCTCACGGGTGATCGAACGCAACTGATCGGCGGCAACTGACACGACGGCTCCTTGGGGTAGCGAACGACGAGCGCCGCGCGAGGTGCGCGGCGTCCGACCACCATCCGTGAGCCGGCAAGGCCGTCCCATGGTGTCGCGGCCCCATTTGTGCGGCGTGAGGATTGCCGCCGGCGGCGATCGAGCCGTCCCGATCGAGCGGTCCAGCGGACGCTGGACTGTTCGACGTCGTGCAGCCTCCACCCCATACCAATCGGCGCGGGGTGTGGGAGTCTTGGCCGCATGCGCAACCGCTTGGAGGCCGTGCCGCTGCTGTGGCGGGTGTCGCTGACGAACGCCGTCGTCCTGTTCGCGGCGACCGTGGCGCTCGCGGTCGCGCCGGGCGTGACGGTCTCGATCCCGATCACGTTCACCGAGGTCGTCGTGCTGAGCGCCGGTCTGGTCGTGCTGATGTTGCTCAGCGTGCTGCTGGTCCGGCCGGCGTTCGGGCCGCTGCACGGCGTCGCCGATGCGATGCGCGGATGGGACCCCCTGCAGCCGGGGCCGCGCCTACCGGTCGTCGGCGGGCCCGATGTGGCAACGCTCGCCCGGACGTTCAACGAGATGCTCGATCGCCTGGAGGCCGAGCGGCGCGAGAGCGCGCGCCAGGCCCTCCGCGTGCAGGAGGGCGAACGCAAACGCGTGGCGCGCGAGCTACACGACGAGGTCGGCCAGACGCTGACGGCGATGATGCTGCAGATCGAGAGCCTGGCCGCGAAGATTCCGGACGATCT